>CAZYLX010000017.1:0-14225 GCA_964648595.1 uncultured Acidimicrobiaceae bacterium | reverse complement strand
CACCACCCCTGACACGCACCGAGCAGCGGCTCGAGCCCAGGAACATGCTCCCGACATGGCTGAGACGCTTCACCTCGCAACAGCTCACGGTGCGACGGTTGTCGCCTCCGGCGTGGCTCTTGTCGTTGAAGCGCCGGGAGAGGCGGTGAAGAGGAACCACAAGGCGGCGACGCCCATGAACGCGGCATTCACGCCGATGGCGAACGGAATGCTCACACTGTCAGCCAACAATCCGCTGAGCACGGGTGAGAAGACGACTCCGATGTCACCGAATGTTCGGTACAACCCCATGGCCGCTCCGCGCTCTTCTTCCTCGACGAGGTTGGCGACGTAGGCGGCAGGCGCCGGACCGGTGACGCTCGAACCGATCGCGGAGATCGTGAGGCCGACGACGAACACCGGGAGGCTGTTGGCAATGGCGACGATCCCGATTCCGACGCTGATCATCAGCGAGGTCGGGACGATGAGCACCTTTGGTCCGAACCGATCAGCGGCCCATCCGGCAGGCCAGATCAAGACCATACCGATGAGGCCCAGCGCGGTGAAGAGCACGCCGAGCTCGGCGACCTCGACGCCGAAGACCTCCGTCAACTGCAGCGGGACGAGTGTCTGACGTACGCCTGCTCGGATCGAGAACACACCGATCGTGACGAAGCCGACGGCAAGGAAGTCCGACGAACGAAGCAGCGCGAAGCGCGACACCGGTTCGGACTGCAGCGTTGCCGCACCGGTCTGGCCATGGACGTCTGCCCCGGCCGTTCCGGCGACAGTCACGGTCTTGGAAGACAGGGTCTCTGGCAATCGGAGGTATCCGTAGAGCGCTGTCACCAGAGCAGCAGCGGCAACCACATAGAACGGGGTCGACAAGCTGTAGGCGTCGGCGAGCAGCCCGCCGAGAGCAGGCCCGAAGCCCAAGCCGACCAGGAGCGCTCCCTGGTTGGTCGCTATGAAACGGCCCCGCTGCTCGGGTGCCGCAATGTCGAGCAAGTAGATCTGGGCGCCCGTCATGTAGAGACCGGAGCCCAGGCCGGCAACAAATCGAAACGCCAGCAGCATCCAGATGCCGGTCGACAGGCCGGACCCGAGCATTCCAACAGCAGTGATCAACGGGCCGCCGATCAGGAGCCCGCGTCGACCTCGACGGTCAGCGAAGATCCCAGCCGGAACGTTGGTGACCAGACGAGCCAAGCCGAACGCGGTGACCGTCGCCCCGATCATTGCCGTCGACACGCCGAAGCTGTCCGCGTAGAGCGGAAGGATCGGGCTGATCACTCCCTGCCCAGCCATCACCAGCACCGTCGAAACGCAGATCGCGATGAGCCGTTCGTATCGCTTCACGATCAGCCTTCGTCAGCAGCTGCGTGACATGCGGACATGCCAACCACTGTCCCCCGCCATCGGTAGCGAACGCCAACTGAACTCGAACGCCCGCCACCCAACCATGTTGCGGGTGTCCCGTTTCCGGGAACAAACGCAACACAGAACAGGTCAGTGGGTCAGGGAGCGGGTGGTGGGCCAGCGTCGATGGTTCGGAGTTTGAGGACAAACCCCAGCGCACCAAGTGCGGCGAACGTCACCATGACGGAGGCCCAGCGACGGTTACCCGTCGCATCGGCAATAACACCGACCGTTGCAGGGCCGATCGATCCTGCCAACATCATCAGCGAGCCATAGAAGCCCATTGTTGCGCCGAGCGTTTCGTTGTCGAACAACTCCTGAGCCTTGATTCCCTGAAGAGGGCTGAAGGCCCCGATGCCGAACCCGGCAACGATGGCGAACACCAATGCGGTCGGCCGATTGTCGGCGAACGCCAAAAGAACACCACCAGCTGCGATCGCTCCGAAGGCCAAGATCAGCGACCGATCGACTCCGAACTGGTCCAGCAATCGACCGAGCGGCAGACGACCGCCGAGCTGGGCGAAGCCCCGGACACCGGCGAACGTGGCCGCTGTCGCAGCCGGGAGACCGAGCGATGTCATGGTCGGCACTTGGTACACGAGCAGCGTCGACATGGCGATGCCACCGCAGCCGACGGCCAGCGCGAAATACCTGGGTCCGCCGCGAGCGACCGCGTTCGACACGATCGATCGCAACGGCGGGCGCGCCGTCTCCGGCTCGATCGGAATCGCAGGGAGGAAAGCCGCGGCCAACAAGAACGCCGCCGCCGAGCTGGCGGCAAGAATCCGGACCGTTGTCCGCCATCCGAGGTCCTCGACAAGGGCGGCTGCGAGGGGAAGATAGATGGCCGATGCCAGCGCACCCCAGATGGTCAGGACGGCAATGGCCCGAGCCGGGTTACCTGGGTTCAGGCGGACGGCCGTTGCCATGGTGACGTGGTAGAAACCGAGCGATCCGAAGACACCGAGACCAGTAGCCGACGCGATGAGGAACACCCAGGCGTTCGTGGCAAACGACGCACTGACCAGTGCCGCTCCACCGAATACCGCCGCGCTGACGAAAACCCGGGTAGGTCCGACGCGATCAAGCAGTCGACCACCGGCCAACGATCCGAGACCGATGGCAATGATGCCAACCGAGAACGAGGCTGTCAGGGTCGACTCCCGCCAACCGGTGTCGAGGCGAATGGGGTCGAGCAACACGCCGAACGCGTAGTACCAGGACCCATAGGCGCAGATCGTGACGATGCCGAGCAGCCCAGTCACTCGATGATCGACGGTCGCTCGCATGCGGTGGAGACTACGGGTGCAAGGTGAAGGAGCGCCGGCGATGGTCGCCAACGGCCGCGCCGCCTAGGGTCGACAACGTGACGCGCGATCCCCACTCGGTGCCATGCACCTTCCTCAACGACGCATCACAACTCCCCGACCTCGAGCGGGCGCTCGCCGACTCCGAACGGGTGGCGATCGACACCGAGGTCCCGATCGACGGTCCGAGAAAGCACCTCCTCCGCGTGATGTCGGTAGCGGTGCGAGCAACCGACGGCTCCGAGCAAGCGTTTGTTGTCGACGCCAGGGATCTCGACCCGACCCAACTCGCGTCCGTGTTGAGCGGAGTGACTGCCGACGCCTGGAACGCCAACTTCGATGCGCGAGTACTCGACGCCGCGGTCTGGGGTGCGAGCGACACCACCGTTGGCCTCAGATGGTGGGACGCACAGCTTGCAGATGCGCTGATCCACCAGGGACGGAGTGGATTCACGTGGTTCCATGGGCTGGCCTGGGCCACCGAGCACTACCTGGGCATCCAGGCCGAAGGCAAGGGAACGATCCAGCTGTCCTATACCGCCTCTGACGATCTCACCGAGGAACAGATCGCATACGCGGCGGCTGACGCAGTCGAAACGCTCTGGGTTGCCGACGCGATCCGATCCGAGATCACGAAGGCCGGCCTCGACAAGATCTGTGAGATCGAGATGGGTGCGCGACCATTCCTCGATCGAATGGAACGAACCGGCCTGCCGTTCGACAGAGCGGGCTGGGAGGGCGAGCTGACGGACATGGAGCAACGCCATCGGTCGACGGTAGGCCGGCTGGCGAGCCTGACCGGGGGCGGCCAGGGGACGCTGTTCGACGACGTGGTCGAACCGAGCTGGAACCCTTCATCGGATCACCAGGTGCGCGACGCACTCAACCGTTGGAACGAAGACAAGGTGCTGGCTTGGACGCTCCTTCGACACCGTGAGGCTCGCCACCTGACCGATCTCGACTCTGTGACTGCGTCGGTTCTCCGAGAGATCGGCGGCGAACTGTGCAAAACACTGCTCGAGTACCGCAGCCTCTCCAAGATTCTCGGCACCTACGGCGACTCGATCCTCGACCATCTCGACGACGATGGACGAATGCGGCCTCAGTACCTTCAGGTCGTCGGGACCAACACCGGCCGGCTGGCCAGTCGAAATCCGAACGCCCAGAACTTCACGCCGCTCATGAAGCCCTACGTTCGCCCAGCGACCAGCAGCCGGGTCTTCGTCCATGCCGATCTGAGCCAGGCCGAGCTCCGCTATCTCGCGCAGGTAGCCAACGACGAACCCCTGCGTGCTGCATTTGCCAGGGGCGACGACGTCCACGTCAGCACGGCGGCAAGCATGTTCGGCTTCGACGCCACAACGCTTGCTGCTGAGGACCCAGCTCGGCTGAAGCACCTGCGACAGATCGCGAAAGCTCTGAACTTCGGGATCGCCTACGGCACGGGTGCATCGGCCCTCGCCCGTTCGCTCAGCGCCGAGGGATCAGCAACAACGGTCGACGAAGCAAAGGAACTGCTCGCGCAGTACCGCCGGACCTATCCTGGAACGGCGAAGTGGGCCGAAGAACGAATTGCCGAGATCCAGGGCATCCGCGAAGACACCGTCGTGATCGACTGGTCTGTCACACTCCGCCTCGCAAGAGGATTCGGTGCCGTCCGAGACATACGACGCACCTTCCGAAGGACTCAGAACCGCTGGCCGAACGCCAACGAGATCGCGGCCCTTCACCCCGACCGTGATCGACGCGACCAGGACAACCTGCTTTCCGACATCAAGTGGTTGATGAACTACTCGGCACCCGTCGCACTGCTGGCCAACGGCGAACCGTTCACGTTCGCAAGTCGTACCGAATCCGGACGACGCCAGCAGTTCAACCTGCACCTCGACAGACTCTTCCTCTCCGTGGTCGTCGAGGCCGTCGCCGACCCCTCCCCCGCCTTCACCACCGTGCGCCGGCAATTCGAAGCCGACAACGACATCGATCTCCAGCCGGGTGGGCAGCTGCCGTCGGAAGCCGAGACGGCTCGCCTGTTCGAAGACCGCGTTCTTCGACGTCGCTACATTGATGCCATCGGGTCGGAGCTCGGTGCGGACGTGGCCGACAGCCGCCTTGGCCGAGCAGCCAGAGAGCGCGTCTCGGTCATGGTCAATGCCTGGCGTAACGCCCCAATCCAAGGCGGGGTTGCCGACATCATGCTGGCCGCGTACGGCGACCTCGACGGACGCCTGCGCCGATTTCCCTCGGCTGCTCCGATCCAGACCGTGCACGACTCAGTTGTTGTCGAGTGCGATGAGCGGGACGCTCATGCCGTGGCTGAAGCGGTCCGAGAAGCTCTCGAAAAGGCATCGCTCCGCTTCTGCCCTGATGTCAGCCCGAAGGCCGACGTCGACATCCGAACGTCACTCTCCGATGGCGATGTGACGGGCTGACTCTCGATCAAGCTCCGATTGACTCCTCGAGTCTGTTCATCGCGGGGCGGACGATCATCGTGTAGGTGTCGGCGATGGCCACCTCGCGGTGGGCTTTCTGCGCCTCGAGCCGTGCCGGATCTGCCACGACGGCCATGAACGCAGCCTTGCTGGGAAAGAGATTGAACCGCACCTGATGCCAGGTCCGGCCGTCGCCGACCATGGTTCCTTCGACCGCAAACCAACCGGAGATCCTTGCGCCGTGCTTGGACGCTGCAACCGCGGCAGCGGACTGATATGCCTCCATGTGAGCCGGCGTCTGGTCGGCTGCAGCAGCATCCTCGTAGCGCAACACATGGAGGACGATGACCGGACCATCGTCATCGGTCGGTGGGTGGGGCACGTCGGCCCAGTCGACGGGCTGGAAGTCCGAGGGCGTATCGAGGCCGGTCATCGGCTGACAGCCGATGACGAAGGTCTTCTCCATTCCGGCTTCTTTGTGCTTGTGTGTTTCCTGGAACTCAGGTAGGGCCTGCATGTCGATGATCGACCTGCGGGTCGGATACTTCACGACAGCGATGCGATCCCAGACCGTGCCGTCACCCAACAACTGCTGATCGACGTCGCCGAAGAACGCGACCTCGGCACCGATGACGTTCAACGATTCGAACGGTGAGTAGAGGTCGTCGGCCTCTTGCCCCGAGATCGCCGTTTCGCTCCCATCGCCGTAGTCGGCAACTTCCCGATACTTCATCAGGTTGACAACCCAGACCGGTCCGTCTTCTTCTGGTGGAGTGCTCTCGAGGCGCATGCTGTATTCGCGATCGATCGTTCCGTAGCGGGGCTCGTACGAGCTCATGGATTCACTTCCGTTCAGGGTCGGGTGCCTTGGGTGTGCGACATCAGATGACGACGTCGATGATGAGCTGTGCAAGCTCCGGACCGGCATCTTCCTGGAAGAAATGGCCAGCCCCCTCGATGGTCGTGTGAGGCTGGTTGGCGGCACCGGGAACGAGCTTGAGGAAGGGAGCATCGCCACCGGCCGTGACTGGGTCACTGTCGCTGAAGCAGGTGACGAATGGCTTGTCCCACTGCATGAAGACCTGCCAAGCGGCTCGGTTTGCTTCGACCGCAGGATCGTCGGGGCTGGTGGGGACGAGCGATGGGAAGATACGGGCACCGGCCTTGAATGTGTCGTCGGGAAAGGGTGCGTCGTAAGCCGCGATCTCAGCTTCGCCGAGCTCGGTGATCGTCGCTCTGTTGATCAGGGCCCCGATGTCGAAAACGGGGCTCTCCTGACTGAACTTCTGCCAAGCCATGAACGCATCGCTGGGTGGATGCTGGCCGGTCGGCAACCCGGTGTTGCCGATGACGACCCGCGAGAAACGATCGGGATTCTCGGCAACGAGGCGGAGGCCGATGAGCCCTCCCCAGTCCTGGCCGAAGAACGTCGCGTCCTGTAGATCAAGATGTTCGATGATGCCGGCCTGCATCCAGGCCACGTGGCGGGCATAGGTGTAGTCGCTTGTCTCGCTCGGCTTGTCGCTCCGGCCGAAACCAACGAGGTCGGGCGCAATGACGCGGAAGCCCGCAGCGACAAGTGGCGGGATCATCGTGCGGTACAGGTAGCTCCACGACGGTTCGCCGTGCATGCAAAGGACAACGTGGCCATCTCGCTGCCCTTCGTCGAGATAATGAACGCGGAGCGTTCCGGGATCGTCGACATCGAGATCGTCGACCTCGACGTAGTGCGGCTCGAAGTCGTAGCCGGGAAGATCGGCAAAACGCTGGTCTGGTGTTCGGAGGGTCTGCATCGTGGTCTCGGTTCAGGGAGCGTTGGGTGAGGGAGTGGAAGCGGGGATCGTGATCTGGTGAAGGTCGTCGCCCAGTTCGATGGTTCCATCGAAGTGGGCAGCAGCGAGTTCCCGCCAATCGTCGCCGGCACCGCCGGTCGGGATCGGCGGGACGTAGTGGGTGAGGACAAGGGTGTCGACCCCACATCGCTTGGCTGTTGCCGCCGCCTCTTCTGGCGACGAGTGGTAGTCGAGAGTGTCCTTCATTCGCTGCATCGGAAGATTGGCGATGATGTCCTTGCGGATCACGGTGTGGACAAGGGCATCTGCCCCCTCACACAACGAATCGAGCCCGACACACGGCACCGTGTCGCCTGCGGCAACCACGCTCGATGAGCCGGCATCGAACCGAAACCCGACACTGGGCTCGACAGGTTTGTGATCGGTGAGAGCGCACCGGATGGTCGTCTGGAGATCACCCGGCAGTTTGATCACTCCCTCCGACACTTCGACCACGTCGACCCGAGGGGGACCCTCGAGGTCCTCGTGATGGGCGATTCGATAGCCCATATCGGGTTCGAGCGAAGCCATGATGTGGCCGACGACGGCCTTGGTCCCGACCGGACCGAAGATGGTGAGTGGGGTCGGCTCGAAGGTCATCACCCATCGAGTCGTGATCACGTCGTTGAGGTCGGTGATGTGATCGCTGTGGAGATGGGTGAGCAGCACAGCAGTCAGGTTTGGGGCACCCAAACCGAGCGCCGCCATCCGCATCAAGACCCCTCGCCCGGCATCGACGAGGTAGTGCTCGGCGGTTCCGTCGCCAGCTTCTCCGGTTGTGATGAGTGTTGATGGGCCGGCGCGGTCGGGGCTCGGCATCGGGCTGCCGGTCCCCAGGAGCGTCACGGTGATCACTGGCGTGCCATTTCCGCTCGGGCCCGGTCGACCGCCTCTTCGCGCCCTCCGAGCTGAATGTCGATCTCGCGCAGCTCGCCTTGGAACGGGAACGAGTCGTCGTATCGGGTGGACACGGGCGATCCGTGGTCGTTGCCGATACTGGAACCGACCGAAGAGATCATCCGCATGGTGAAGGACAGCTCAGCCGTCCCGACAATCGCGCCATTGATGGCCAGCTCGATCGTCGCCGGACCTCCACGGCCTGTGCGGCGCAGGTTGAACGTCAGCGTGCTCTCACCCTCGGGCACGACGATGCCGGACTCCACGATCGTGTGATCCTCGAATGCGTTGTAGTCGACCACCAATCGCTCGTTCTGGACAAAGACCGAGATCCCCGAATTCTGGGTGCCGGTGGCCCAGATCACGCCCTCGTCGCCCTCTACTCTCGTGACTCGAGCATCGAGCTCGAAGCTTCGACCACCGGCCGAGGGCGAGACTTGGCTGGGGATCGGCGACATGGGGGGCCGATACACGTACCGCCGAGTCGTCGGATGAACGGAACGATCCCGGATTCGGGCGCCGAAGAGTTCGAACCCGCGATCGTCGAGCGGGAGGACGCCGTGACGCTCGGCCTCCGCCCACCAGAGATCAATCAGTTCTGCGACCTTCTCGGGACGCTCGGCTGCCAGGTCATTGCATTCGGAGAAGTCGTCGTCGAGGCGATAGAGCTCCCATCGCTCGGTATCAAAATCGTCACCTTGGGTGTGCTTGCACACCGCCTTCCATCGCTCGTCGTCCTGCTCGACAACCAGCGCCCGGCTCCCTGCCATCTCAAAGTACTGGAGGGTGTTGGCCGTCGGAGCATCGACGTCGCTGAGCGACGCCGCGAACGAATGGCCCGTGACGGGAAGCTGTTCACGACCGTTGAACGTGGTGGGCGGAGTGACACCGACAAGGTCATAGATCGTCGGCACGATGTCCGAAACGTTCACGAACTGGTTTCGCTTGCCACCACGAACTCCGGCCTGGATCCCGGCCGGCCAGTGGACGACCATTGGGACATGCACGCCACCCTCATGGGTGTTCTGCTTGTACCACTTGAACGGCGAGTTGCCGCACTGGGCCCAACCCCACGGATAGTTGGTGTGGCTGTTCGGGCCACCGATCTGATCGATCCGCTTGATGGCTTCATCTGGCATCTCGAAGATGCCATTGAAGAACTTCATCTCGTGCATGACCCCAAAAGGTCCGCCCTCTTGCGACGCGCCGTTGTCGGCCAGAACGACAATGATCGTGTTGTCGAGCTCGCCCATCTCCTCGAGACCGTCGACGAGGCGCCCGATCTGGTCGTCAGTGTGATCGAGGAACGCCGCGAATGCTTCCTGCAGGCGAGCAGCCAGGAGCTTCTGGTTCTCCGGCAGATCAGCCCATGCATCGACACCAGGATTCCGTGGCGCCAGTTCGGTGCCTTCGGGAATCACCCCCAGCTCGAGTTGGCGGTTGAACCAACGCTCGCGGACCACGTCCCATCCCTCGTCGAACGCGCCTCGATACTTCTCGAGATAGCTGGCCGGAGCCTGATGCGGAGCGTGGGTCGCTCCGAACGGGACGTACGCAAAGACGGGGCGATCGGGTCGAATGCCCTTGCTGTCGTTGATCATGCGCAACGCTTGATCAATCAGGTCTTCGCTGACGTGATAGCCATCCTGAGGGCCGGCAGGCGCGTCGATGTGGTGGTTGTCGCAGACGAGCTCGGGGTAGAACTGGTCGGTTTCACCCTCCAGGAATCCATAGAAGCGATCGAAGCCACGACCGAGCGGCCACTGGTCGAACGGTCCAGCTGCGGAGATCTCTTCTGTGGGAGCCAGGTGCCATTTGCCGGTACAGAAGGTTGCGTAACCCTCGGATCGAAGCACCTCTGCAACCGTTGCCGCGTGATTCGAGATGTGCCCGAGCTGATGGGGAAATCCGGTCTGGAAGTTGGAGACCGACCGCATGCCGACAGCGTGTTGGGAACGACCGGTGAGGAGCGACGCTCGGGTTGGCGAGCAGAGCGGTGTGACGTGGAAGTTCGTGAATTGGAGACCGTTTGCTGCAAGAGCATCGACATTCGGAGTGTCGATGTCGGAGCCGTAGCAGCCGAACTGGGCGAATCCTGTGTCGTCCAACAGGATGAGCACGACGTTCGGGGCGTCTTCGCCAGGATGGGGAGGCGTCTCGAACCATGCCTCCGAGTCGGCCAGTGTGCGGCCGATCGCGCCCTTGAACCCGTTCGATTCCTCCGCTTGCGATGACAGCGACATGCGGTCCCCCTTTGCTCGCCGCACTCTAACAACTGCGAGTCTTGCTGTCATAACCTTGGATTCCGTCTACGCTCGCCCGATGACATCCATTTCCGTCAGCCGACCGGCCACCGATGGCCGGCGAGCACGACGGGAACGGGGTCGGCTGGCCGTCACAGAAGCAATGATCGATCTGGTCCTCGAAGGGAACATCCCCCCGAGCGTCGAGCAGATCGCCGACCGGGCCGAGGTGTCGGCCGCGTCGCTGTTCCGCTACTTCGGGACGCTCGATGATCTGCGCCAAGCGACCGTCGATCGCTACTTCGAGCGGTACACCGACGTGTTCGAGATCCCCGACATCGGCGTCGGATCGCTCTCCGATCGCGTGAAGCGTTTCGCAAAGGCTCGGGCATCTCTGCACGAGATCACCGAACCGATGGCCAGGCTCACCCGCCTCAGGGCACCGGAGAATGTCGCAATCGACAAACGCTTGCATCTGGTGCGGGCAACTCTGAGCGACCAGGTCCGCCACCATTTCGATACCGAACTCGCCGCGCTCTCACCGGCCCTTTGTGAGGACGCCGTCACGGTCATCAGCACCTTGACCTCTTTCGAATCGTGGGGCCAAGCCCGCAACGACCACCAGCGGAGCCAACGACAGATCATGCGAGCATGGTCAACCACGATCACGAGAATCCTGGAGCAACCATGACCCTGAGCGTCGATCAGATCCCGGTCGTCTACACCCCCAGTGGCGGCTGGACCGATTGGCCGGCGCCCATGCTCGACGTGTGCGCTGATGCATTGGTGGAACAGGCACCTGACCTCCGGGGTTTGTGGCGGACCATCGAGGTCATCGTCGAGGGCGAAGTGCAGCCAGAACACGCCGGACTCGGGCACGTTCAGCGCATCGAGCAAGCCGGCAACCGACTCATCGTCACCGCAGCAGGGATCATCCACGACATGCGCTGCGATGGCACGGAGGAGAACGGTGTCCACGACGTCGCGGAGTTCGACAAGACCACCGAGATCCACGTTGTGGCCTCGTACGAGGACCAAGTCCACGTCCTGCGTCCGCAGGGACTACCGATCGAAATCAAGCGTTGGCGCGAAGACGAACACCTGATGTGGCAGTACGTTGGCTACACCGCCCGGCTCGAGCGAGTCGGAGATCCCGGTGTGATTGTGCACGAGAGTGCACCGACATCGTAAGATTTCTCGAAGCATTGCCGACGAGAACACGTCAAGAGAATGCGGCACCTGAACCGACGCCACGCCGCACAGCGCAAACCAGGAGGGCAAGAGTCCGATGAGCACTACCAACGAGGCCGAACCAAAGCCGCGAAGGGCATTGCACGCTTACCTGTCGGACGAGGCACACGAGGCATGGCATGAGTTCGCGGCCGAGAACGGTGTCAGCGTCAGTGCTCTGCTCGAGGTGTTGAGCGCTCCCCTCAGCAGCGATCTCGAAGCTCCCGTGGTCGACGTGCTGAATGACGTGATTCCGGCCGCCCGAGCCACCGACGCTTCTCGCCGCCGCCGTTCGGGCAACAAGGCCTGACCGGCTCATCGATCGAACGTCGCAGTACCGCAGGTAACGCTCCGTGAGCTGACAGACTCCGGGGCATGATGAGCATGACCGTTGGCGCCCACGTGATCGGGACAGCCCGTCTTACCCGCGGCGTGTTCGCAGCAGAAGCTGCGGAGACGAGCAACCTGATCCAGACGGAGACCGCTGCCGTCGTCCTCATCGCTATCGCGGCAGGCGTCGCCGTGCTCGCCCGTCGCTTCGAGTTCCCGTTCACCGTGGCACTTGTTTTGGCCGGTTTCGCGGCAACGCTTCTGGGCGATCTCGTCGAGGTCGACGTGTCAGCAGATGTGATCCTCTTCCTGCTCGTGCCGCCGCTCTTGTTCGAGGCGACGTTGCACCTCGCGTGGCCCAAGCTGAAGGCCGACCTCTTCCCTGCCCTGGTGTTGGCCCTCGTCGGAACTCTCATCGGCACCGTTGCGATCGGTGCCCTCACCCGGGTTGGGTTGGACCTTCCATGGGAAGCAGCCTTCGCCTTCGGAGCTCTCATCTCCGCCACCGACCCAGTCGCGGTCATCGCGTTCTTCCGATCACTGGGAACTCCCAAACGGCTCAGCGTGCTTGTCGAAGGCGAGTCGCTCTTCAATGACGCCGTGGCCGTTGTTGCCTTCGGACTCGCCATCGAAGCGGCCGAGGGAGAAGCGTTCACCTTCGGCGGCGCGCTCACCGACTTCGTCGTGGTATCGGCTGGTGGCATTCTCGTCGGGCTCGTACTCGGCTACGTCGTGAGCGAGGTGATCCTGGCGAGGGTCGACGATGCCCTCATCGAGACCACGACCACGATGGCGTTGGCCTACGGCTCCTTCCTCGTTGCCGAGGAATTCGGGCTCATCGTCGGACGTGACGTTCATTTCTCGGGAATTCTGGCGGTCGTAGTTGCGGGCCTGATGGTTGGCAACGTCGGCATCAAGAACACGTCGCCGAGCACCCGAGTGACGCTCGAGCATTCGTGGGAGCTGCTGACGTTCCTCGTGAACTCGGTCGTGTTCCTCTTCATCGGACTCACGATCACGCCGGCGAATCTGATCGATGAACTCGATGCAGTGGCCATCGCCGTCGCCGGTGTGGTTGCCGTTCGCATCGTGGTGGTCTACGGCCTCAGCGCCGTGATCGGCCTCATCAAACCCAACCGGATGATTCCCATGGCCTACCGGCACGTGATGTTGTGGGGCGGCTTGCGAGGAGCCATCTCCCTCGCTCTGGTGCTGACGGTCACCGAGGAACAATTCTCTGCCGACACGGTGCAGACAGTCCGTGTCATGACGTTCGGTGTCGTGCTCTTCACACTGCTCGTCCAGGGCACCACCATCGCTCCCCTCATTCGCCGGCTCGGCTTGGCCGGTGCCAATGAGCAGGAGGTGCGCCAGCAGCGTCTTCAGGCCAAGATCGTGATGGGACGAGCCGGACAGTCCGAGGTGGCCCGCCTCGGCGCCGATGGCGCTCTCGATGACGACCTTGCCCAGGCGCTCGGCCGCTCATACCAAGCCGAACTCGCACAAGAAACAGCTGCGCTCGCCGCCTACACGCGCTCCGACCCCGAGCTGGAAGCCGCCATGTTGTTCCGGGCACGACGCGATGCCATCAACGCCGAGCGAAGCGCGTTGAGCGATGTTGTCGTGAGCGGGCTCATCGATGGCGAGGTGGCCCAGGATCTCAGCCGCGATCTCGACATCCGTGTGGCCGCTCTCGATCTGATCGAGGGTCGCATTGGCTGGGACTTCGACGCTGAGGCCGACTTCGCCGATCTCGACGACGGCATCGAAGCCGTGGTGATCACCGAACTCGGCTGGCTACGAGCCGTTGGCCAAGACGTCGCCCGCGCCCACGACGAGCTCGACTGACAGACGCTGTCGGCAACGAATTCCGCGGGGTCGACCTCGGTGACCTGCGTCTTGTTGTCCGAGGCCTTGCCCATGATCAGTTCAGTGCGTCGATGGCCGCGTGCATCGGCACGCTCGACTCGTCGCCGAGACCAAGTGCTGAGCGGAGTGCAACCAACTCGTCGAGGTCTTCCCCTTGGATCGCCAACGAGCGGAGCTGGGTGTCGGCCCCTTCCACTTCGAGGTCGGTGACCTCGGCCCGAATCGATCCCAGCCGGAAGCGACGTCGAAACTTGGTGACGAAGACGGCACGGGTTGCGCTGTCATCGTCGAGCAATGCAACCGCCTTCGACAAGTCGAACCGTTTGCCCCGCACGGGTCGATCCAGCCGAAGGTCGGTGAACAAGTCGTCGAATGGCGAAGGTGTTCCCTCGACGTCGCGATGCCAATCCGAAGTCCAAACCTCGAAACCTTGCTCCTCGGAAACGAGGCGCTTCACTTTGAGCGTGCTGTCGCGGACCTTTGCATTCCAGGCCAAGTCATCAGTCAGGAAGTAGCAGTCGTCGATCTGCTCAGAAGTCTCGCGGGAGGCCAGACGCGACAGCCTTTTTCCTGCCTTGCGGTACTCGCCCCACACCCGAAACTCGTAACGGGTGTCGAGCTCCTCATCATTGAGTTCGTTCGATTTCGACATGTCGAATTCCTTACCTCACGCCTGAGGTGATCGAT
>CAZYLX010000016.1:0-14470 GCA_964648595.1 uncultured Acidimicrobiaceae bacterium | reverse complement strand
AGATGCATTCGAGGACCGGCCGTTCAGGCGCCATGTTCTCGAGATTGACCAGCGATCGGCCTTCATCGTCGTCGACGAGCGACACGGTCCCGACCTCGAAGCTGTTGCCAGCGACGGTGCCGTCGGGGTCGATGGCCGCGGTCGACTGCGAAACAACCAACGTGGAGATGATCAGTGCGGACACTGCAGCCGCAAAGGCTCGTGCTGCAGCTCGGTCGATTCGCGACGAGGAAGCTTCTGAATCTTCGTCCTTGGCACTGATCGTCAGAACACCATCGAGCGGCCGTGCCATGTCAGCTCCGACTCTCTGCGGTGACGGTCGTGGCTTCCCGAGTCCCGCGCAAGATGTCACGGATCTCGTCGCCGTTCTGCGGAATGCCGAGATGGAAGCCTTGGGCCATGCTGCAACCAATGCTGGTGATCACGTCCAGGTGTTCTTCGTCTTCGATTCCTTCGGCGATGACGACCAGCCCCAACCGGCGACAGAGATCAACGATCGATTCGATCACGATGCGATCGGTTTCTGAGCGGAGTGCGTTGACGACCAGCTTTCGATCCAGCTTGATGCCGGCAACAGGCAACTCGTGGATGTAGGAGAGTGAGGTCTGACCCTCGCCGAAGTCGTCGAGCAACATCCGGATGCCGGCTTGGTTGAGGGCGTGGATGTTGTCCATGACGCCTGGCGCGTCGGGGGAGACCAACTGCTCGCTGATCTCGACGAAGACTCTTCGAGGGTCGAGTCCAGACCCGTTGACGGCTTTGACGAGGTTCGGAACGAGGTGGTTTGAAGCGAGGTCTTCAGGTGACGCGTTGATGGTGAGGAACAGCGGTCGGCTCGGTTCGTCCCTGAGCCAGGAGGCGACCGCCTCTGTCGCTTCCGCCGAGATGAATCGATGGAGCGCTGACCCCGACTTCGCGGACTTTGCGGCGGCAATGGTGTCCGGGGCAGGAACGGACCCGAACTCTGGATGATCCCAGCGAACCAACGCCTCGACCCCGGCAATCTCTCGACCGTCGATGAGCCGGAACACGGGTTGGTAGCAGACTCGTATCTGCCGTCTGGCGATCGCATTCTGGATTCCCTCAGCCAGGCTCGCCCGGCGGACTGCTGCCTGGTCGAGCTCGAGGCGGAAGAACTCGAATGCCGGGTCAGTTTGGCGCTGTTTTGCGATGTACATCGCAACATCGGCTCGACGAATCAGCTCGGTACCAGTCATTTGTCGGTCGCCGAGGGCGATACCAACACTCGTTCCGATTCGAACGACTTCCCCGTTGACCTCGAATGGTTCTCTGATCGCCGAGATGATGTCCATGGCGATTGCCTCTGCTCGACCGACACTGAGGTTGCCTCGAATGAGGACGGTGAATTCGTCGCCCCCGACTCGAGCGGTCAGCGAATCTCTCGGAGACGCCGCGAGGAGTCGCTCGGCAACGCTGCGCAGCAGTTCGTCGCCAGCCTCATGACCGAGACGATCGTTGACCGGTTTGAAGCCATCGAGGTCGAGGAACATCAGCACCGGGTGCTTGTCCTGTTCGAGGGCCTCGTCGAGCTCTTCGAGCATCATGACCCGGTTGGGAAGGCGAGTGAGCGAATCGTGGTGAGCCTGATGCTCGAGTTCGCCATGGATCGAGGTGATCTCGTTCAGCAACTCGTGATTCTGGAGGGCAACCGCGGCTTGGCCGGCAAGCAGGCGGAAGGCGTCGATCTCGCCCGAAGTCAAGTCCTGGCCCTCCGCGACCCCGCCTCGCAGCACTGCTCGGCCCTGATCGTTTCTGGCAACGGCGGCAACGACGGCGGTGGACAAGCCGAGCTTGGCAAGCGCCATGTGCTCCTCGGCATCGGCACCATCGATGAGCAACGCCGAATGCTCGAGATCTTCCGCGGTGAGTCCGCTGCCGACGAGGCCGGGTTCTGGGATGTCCCAGCCGTCGTCGCCACCCAGCTTTCTCCATGTCACACCATCGGTCGTTGCTACGAGGTCGACGACTCCGAACCCGAGTCGCTTGGTTCCGTCGATGACAGCATCGATGTGCTGGCCGTCAAGTTGGCTCACGTAGCGGCTGGATTCTGCGACGCGCTCGAGGAGCTCGCTTCTGGCCTCGGCTCGACTGATCGCTCGTCGCTGGTCGGCGACGTCTCCGATCAGCTGCTCGGCCAAGTACGCGCCGGGGACGACGACGAGGAAGAGGACGCTCATTTGGTCGAGGGTCTGTTCCAGCTCACCAAGGAGGTCGATCGATCCGCTGAGCTCGTAGGTCCAGATCCTGGTTCCTACGGTGACGGTGGTCAGCACCATCCAGTGGTTGAGAGCTCCGACAAGACCGAAACGCACGGCAGCTTCGATGATCGGCAGAGCGAACAGCACCCAGCCCAACCCGGACGAGCCGGTCAGACCAGACAAGAACACGACGAGCAGGGTGTCGACCGCCAGTTCGATTGCGGGTAGGCGACGACGCCACTGTGGTGAGGTCAGCCTCACAGAGGCCGCGTTCGTTGCGACGAGGACCGCAACGAGGCTCAGGAGGAGCGGAAGCTCACCGCCGCCGCTTCCCAAGACTTCGAACCGCGACGGGTCGAGGACGAACTGGGCAACGATGAGGACCCCGACCAGGATGCGGACCCGTCGAATGCCGACCTGTCCAAGATCGACCTCGTCGTGGTCCTTGCGCATTCGGTGCCGCAAGGCAGGAACGAGGGTGAGGACGAAGTGGATCGCCCCGGCCAGCGTGAGCGTGAGCCACGCGAGTAGAGGAGCGATGTCTCCTCGTTCTTGCCAGACCGCAGGCAAGCCAATGAGGGGAACGAGCACGCGCGCTGCGCCGTCGACCTCCGAGGTGGCCACACGTTCGGTGTCCGGGTTCGGGTTGGCGTCGCCCTTGGTGACGAGCTCGTCTCCTTCGACGGAGAAGACTCGGTGGGCGACGACGGTCCCGTCGGCTCGCTCGAAGACAACGATCGATCGTTGGGAGATCGTGTCACCGGGTGACGTGTCGACCAGAAGGACGTCGCCGACGCTGATGGCTGGTTCCATCGAGGCGGAGGTGACGACGACGGGGGACCACCCGCCGAAGGACATGCCGAGCAAGACCCAGCCGCCGAGCAGCATGGAAAGGTAGAACAGCACCCACAACGTCAAGCGGGCTCCGGGGAAGAGCACGACCCGCACCCAGCGTTCGAACCGATCCAGTATGGCCGTCGAGACTTCGTCGATCGGGGCGGTCACGGGCGGGCCTCGAGCGTGAGCCAGAACGTCGTCGTGAGATCCTGAGCAGCGTTGTCGTCGATCACTTCGATCGTGACCCGCATCCATGTGGCGACACCGCTTTCTGCCGCATCCATGACGGCAAGGCCCGAGTCGAAAGTGTCGTGACGAGCCCAGAGATCGGCCAGGGTGCCGTCGAAGAGTTGGCTCGATGGGACGAAGTCGGAGCATGAGCTCTGTGTTCCCACGCCGATGTCGACCGTGGTGTCGATGAAGCCCTCGAGTCCGCTGCCGCCGCCGAGCTGGCCGAACAGGTGGACGGGTACGGCATCAGCTGAGCCCCAGTAGGTGACCTCCAAGCACCGTTCGACAACGAGCCCCGGATAGAGACCAGCAGCGTCGATCAGGAGCCCCGTCGCTGCGACGTCGTCGCCGCCATCGACGACGAGATCCACTGACGCTGCGGTGAGGAGCGAGCTCTCGTTGGTGGTCGTTGCTGCAATGCGAGCTGACGCTGTGGTCAGGCCTGCCCAGACGAACACTGCAGCCGCCCCGAGAACCAACAACGAGCCGAGCGCGACGAGGCCGAGCCGCGTCTGGCTCGGTTTCGAGATCTCGAGGCTGTGGTGGCCGTTGGTCAAGACTCTCCTTGGTCACTTTCAGGTTCGGCCTCTCCTGGGCCTTCTTGAGGCTCTCCCCCACAGGGGGCCGATGGCCCCACCCCACCAACTTGGGCCGGATTTCGCCGCTCTGCGACGGTTCTCGGCCCAAGTTGTCCAGCTGACCAGGTGTTTCGGAGAGTGCCCACGGGCAGAATCGAACTGCCGCACGCGGTTTGGGAATGGGCCAGTACCGGTGATGGTTTGTGTCAGCCGATGCCGAATCGTCAGTGCTGAAGCGGCGAAACGGGCGTTGGGGCTCGCTGGATGTGTCAGCTGATATCAGCCCGTCGTGCCTTGTTCGGAGGCTCGACGTGGGACAAAACGTGGGACACTTTCTGCCTGCATCGCCGCCGCCCGAGAATATGCGCCGCCCTGAGACTCGGTATGCAGCCCGATCATGAGCGAGGATCTCGAGTGGGTCGCAGAAACGCCGCTGTCCCAGTGTCAGAACTTGCCGTTGTTGTTCTTCCACTCAGAGCGCGGGGGGACTTCATCGATGGTGTCCCAGTGCTCGACGATCTTGCCCTCGGCAACGCGGAATAGATCGTAGAAGGAACTGTGCACTCCAGATCGGAAACCTTCGCTCACCGTCAGTACAAAGTTCCCCTCGGCGAGCACGCGGTGGGATCGCTGGTAGTCGACCCGACGGTTGCCTTCGGCAGCACCCCTTGATAGCGCCGACCGCAGTCCGGACAGATCGTCGGACATTTCCGGATTGTGTTCAGTGAAGACCTGACCATCAACGTAGTCATCGAGCCTCTCGAGTTGTCCGTCGACGAGAACCTCGTTGACGAACGACGTGACGAGCTCTCGATTTGCTTGAGTGTGGTCGAGGTCGGCCACCTCGGTTGGCCCGTCATTCATGGTGTGATCCGAAGGGTTGGGTGCGGCAGCCTCGGTTTGGAGGTTGTCCCAGTGCTCGACAGCGAAGTCGTCCTCGAAATGGAATACCTCGAAGCCGAAGCCGATGACGACCTCGTCGAAGTCGTACTTGACGTGAGCGAAGACATAGTCGCGGTCTTGAAAGATTCGAACGATGTCGACGCTCGGCGATGTCTGCGCAAGCCGCGCGAACAGCTCGGCCAGGCCTTCGCTCCCCTCGCGGTTGTGGGGATTGTGCTGGACGTACCTGGTCTCGTTCACCACCTCCACCGATGACGGATCACCGGTTTCGATGCCCTTCAGCAGATTGTGAATCCTGCGCTTGTTGGTGGAAGTCATGGATCCCTTCACGCCCAGCGCGACTCGAATCGAGCATGGCAGCAGATGTTAGCGAGTGGTCCGTCGCGGCGATGCTGGTGGCCGGGACGCATGAACGTGTGCGGCTGATCGCTCGCTCACACGCCGAAGTCAGCATTGGTTGATTCGACGTGCTCGACGAGGCCAGTCGCCTCATAGCACCTGATTCGAGGGCTCAACGTGGGACAAAACGTGGGACGCTTTTCGCCAGCACCCTCGCCGGCCGGAAATATGCGCCGCTGTCAGGTTTGCCGCGGAGAGCGATCGTATGTGCCGATCGCGCCCTGTCTCAGGTGTCCGGGACGGCTGGTGATATGTGCGCAGCTCAGTCGAACCCGCGGCGATCGACCTGCCGGGGCGACCATGCGAGACTCGGCCGATGGAAGGCCACTATCTCGTTGCGACGGCGATGCTGGTGGGCTCGGATCGGGTGCTTCTGTGCCATCGTCATCCCGATCGATCGGATCTCACTCTCCACGCATGAGTGGTGACCGAGTGGACCGAAGAAATCACCAACCTCGCGCCCGAGGAGCACGACCAAGTCGCTTGGTTCGGGCTCAACCAAGTCGATCGACTCGAACTCGCCGATGTAGCTCTGGCCGACTGCCACTGGAAAACGTCGTCCATTCGAGCTACGCGTTCTCGGGCGGGTGATCGCTCGCCGAGGTAACGATCTTGCGCAGGCTTGGAGTGCCCGGAGCATGCCTATTCTGGGCCGGTTCGAGCGATCATGGTGTCTCGGGAAGCCGTTGTTCTGACGGCAGGGGTGTCACTTGGTGTTGCCAGAGCGGTGGCGGCGAGCAGCGGGGCGAGGGCGCGCCATCGAAGTGGATGCGGTCGACGTTTTCGCATCGGATGTCACCGAGCGGACGCCTTCGAGCAGCATCGCGGCCCGCCCTCAACCGGCAGACCGGAGTACTGGCCATGCCTTGATCGATGGACTGATTTCTCGTCGGACCACTTGATCATGGCGGCCAACTGACGCTCTTCACGCGGGCTACGGCCCGTCGTGTTGCGTTGAACCCTTCAGACCGCTGTCCATCTGATGCGACCCCAACACCGCTGGGTTGCCGGGCTACGGCTCGAGCATGATGATGTCCCAGCCGACGAGCGCGCTCGTGTCGCAGGAACTCGTGGTCGTGACGAGGATGCGTTCGTCCGCCTCCGCCGCCTCGGTGAGGTCGTCGATGTCGTCGAACGAGCACGGAGCAAACGGTGTGACGCCGCTGAGGCGCAAGTCGGACTGCCAAGAGTGGACGAGATCGGCGCCCCGGCTCTGCCCGTGGGCCAGGGCGAACTCGCTGCGCTGCGCATCGTCGATGCGATCGAGTTCGCGTGGCACGTCGCGCCACACCGCCTCCATCGGGTTCGACGAGTCGACGAAAACGAACACCCGTGACGTGTCTTGCAGTAACGAAGCAACGAGTGCGTAGCCGCCGAAGACGACGGCTACCGCTGCGAGCCAGATGGCGAGTGGCTTCACCGATCAGCCACCGGCGTTGAACAGAGCGGCGATCTTGAACTCGACGTCGTCCTCGGTGGCGTCGATGCTGGCGGCCTCGACGAGTGACGAGACCCGCCCGAGCTCCTCGAGGTCGGCCTCGAAACCGACGGTGTACACGGGAATCCGCAAACCGGCGATCATCTCGTCGACATCGTCGAACCGCAGACCATCGGTCGTCTGACCGTCGGTCAGCACCACGAGGATCGGCTTCACCTCGGGGTTCGCAGCCCGCTGCTCTTCGAGCATGCTCAGACCGAGGACGATTCCGTCGTACATCGCTGTCCCGCCGAAGGGGCTGAGGTCTTCGGCGATCGCGGCGTAGCGGCCCTGCTGGTTGAGGTCGAACTCGGCGATGTCGAGTCGCTTCTGCGCCGTGTCGTTGAATTCGACGACCCCGACTTGCGTCTCGGGCTTGATGAACTCGCGAGCCGACAGCATCGCGTTGCGCAGCGTCAGGATGCGGGTGCCCTCCATCGAACCGCTGACGTCGACGACGAACACGGTCGCCACCGGACGGCCACCGTCCTTCTTGTCCTTCCAAACGTTCTGGACGTCGATGAGCGTCGACCCCGATGGGGCCTCGACCGTCGGCGTGAACTCGGGTGGATCGAAGCCGAACTCCTCGGCTGACTCCCGGTACTCGGAGCGAGCTGCGAACTCTGCGAACAGGTCGAGCACTTCGGCATCGGTGCCACTCGGCTCGCCGACCGCGTACAAAGGATTGTCGTGGCGGACGCCGAACGGGATGAACTCGAAACCGGACTGCAGCGAGTCCGTGTTGGTGTAGGTCTGCCATTCCATCACGAAGGTGTCGAGCGTGCCCGTGTCGTTCTCGACCGAGTCGCGCATCTGCAGTGTGGTCAGCGCAACGAACGGCACCTGCCGTTGGAACTGCTCGAACACGCTCGCAACGTCGGGTGAGGTGAGCTGTGACTCGTCGCCGTCGGCGATCGAGTTGAGCACCGTGAGGAGGAAGTTGAGGCCTGTGCTCGATGCGAACGGGTCGGTGTACCCCATGACAAGGTCACCGGCGATGACGGCGTCGACGAGGTTCTCCGGGGTGAGCTCGCCGTAGTTCGAGCGCAACTCGTCGGCGGTCTCGTTCTTCATCACGATGCCGGCGACGTTGGAAACCATGCTCGGGCTGACCTCGGTCATGGTCTGGAACTCGCCGGCCATCTCGATCCAGAGTTCGTTCGAGGGTGAGAAGGCATCCGGCAGTTCCTCGCCGCGAGCGATGTACTGGTAGCCGGTACCCGACGCAATGCGGCGGAGGTCGACGCCGGCCTCTGAGCCGTCGGAGAGTGTGAGGCCCTCGCGGTTGAATGCGTCGGCGACTTCGGTCATCCATGCATCGGTGCCGTCACCCGATTTCTCGGTCGATGCCCAGATCTCGACCGCGCCCGGCGACGGCGAGTCGACGACGATCTCGAACTCGTCGATCGGCGGCAGGGTGGCGGAGAGGTCGGCGTCACTCGGCGGCGGGATCGATGCACTCCGGGTGATGGGGTTGTCGACCCAGTCGATGTCGTCGGCGAGTTCGTCGAGCCGCTCGACGGCCTCAGCCGGCTCCAATGGTTCGCCGTCGCCTCCGACGCCACAGGCTGCCGCAACGAAGGCGAGTGAGATGCTCGCAGCGGCGAGCTTGATCGCGGTGGACCGGCGACGCATCATCGATCCTCATCGGTGGTGCCGGTCGAGATGATCTCGCCGACATCGATCGTGTCGCCGCTCTCCATGCGCGTGGTGGCGGCCCGGCCGCTCTCCATCTGCTCGATCGCCTCTTCGGTCTCGGCGGTCAGTTGGTCAAGCTCGAGGATCGTGCCCGCCATCGTCGGAAGCGCCTCGCGCCGAAAACGGGAGATCTCGTCGAGCGCGGTGTCGATGTCGTCGAAGGCCGACCGCAGCGCCTCCATGTCGAGCATCGTGCTCGATGCCTGCTGGTGAATCGCGGTGCCCTGCGTCTTGAGACGTTCGGCGGTTCCGGCGATCATCGACGAGGTCACGGCGTTGATCGCCTCGATCTTGTCGAGCACGATCTTCTGGTGGGCCAGAGCGAGCGCCACGGTGACGGCTACCTGCAACGCACTGATCGTGACGTCGATCGCACGGTCGACCCCTCGGATCAGCTCCCGGTTGTTGCGAATGATGATCTCCATCGCGAGCACACCCTGCTGGTTGACAGCGAGCTGCTGCTGCAGGTCGAGGGTGCGTTGGCGCAGGGAGAAGAGGATGTCCTCCTCGATGAACTGGCGTCGAGGATCGTCGGAGGTGATCTCGGTGGCGAGCTTGTCGACGACGGCAGCGTCGAGTGCGCCGCTGAGGCTGATCTGCTCAGACAGCAGATGGGTGAGTTCGCGCATCTGCTTCTGGTCATCGCCGAGAGTGACGTTGTCACGCTTGAGTTGATCGCGCCCCTTCTCGAGTGAGTTGACGATCGCGTCGATCTGGGTCTGTGAGCTCTCGTACCGCATGAAGTAGCGCTTGAGCGGCGTTCCTACGCCGGGAATCCTGCCCACTGCCCGGGTGAACCAGCCGGCCTCGATGTCGAGGCCCGACGGGTCGAGCTTCTCGACCTCGATACGAAGATCGCCAAGTGACTTGGCGACCTCGCCGCCGTCCTCGCTGTTGCGAGAGATGTCTTTCAAGGGTGCCTGCAGCATGCGGCTGCGTGTCGCCGAGCGGGTCTGCAGATCGCGACCCATCGAGTCGACGGCATTGCGCGCTGCCGTGCGAGCTGCGTCGTCGGCCGGATCGACTGACAGCAACTGTTCAACCTGCGTACGGGCCTGCTCGCGCAGTTCGTCGCGAGGATCGGGTTCGCGCAACACGAGTTCGGCTCTTGCGCTCTCGACGTTCAGGTCGAGACTGAACGCCGGGCTGCTGGTGGTCGTGGCGGTGGATTGAGCGTCGGTCATGGCTTCCTTCGTGTGCGAAAAGTTGTACTGCGCAATGGGTCGTTGAGGATCTGGATCAGGGCACCGGACGGGATCACGGCGCGTATTGGCTGGCGCGAGACGCGAGCTCGTCGAGCGCTTCCATCGCGGCGTCGGCATCCTCGGGGCGCTTGCCGATCGGAACGTCGGCGAGCGCCGTCGCCGTGCGGTTCAGCGCGGTCAGGGCTGACTCGTTCTGGGCGAGTAGCTGGGCGATCCTGCGCCGTTGCGTCTGGCGGAGATCACGGCGCTGTTCGAGTGTGGTGCGTTCGCGGTCGCTCGATGCACCGTCGCTGTCATCTGTGACAAGTTCGGTCAATCGGCGTTCGATGTAGTTCTCGTCGATCGAGCTGATGCTCTCGTAGGCGACGCCGACTTCATGGAGGTTGTGGAGTGCCGCGTTGTAGACCTGCTGTGAGGTGGCCAGGTAGCGCGAGTAGGTGAGTTCACCGGCGTCGAGACGGCGTTCGAGCACCTTGACGAGGCTCTGCCGCTTCTGCTGGAGCGCGGCGAGTTGCTCGGCGGGCTGGCTGTCGTCGAGGGCGTCGAGGTCAGCGGTGAGAGCTGCGAGTTCGGCCGGGTCGACGTCTTCGACACGCGGGACCGCGAACTGGAGCTGACTCAGCGTGCCGGTCGCCGACATTGTGAGCGGCCACGTGACGGCGGCGAGGAATGCAAGTCCGACGAGCACGCCGACGAGAAGGCCCGGTGGGTCGAAGAGGGCGATCATCGCCCAGACCGTGACGCCGAGCACCACGGCGGCGATCCACGTGGGCGGATAGCTGATGACGGCTCGCCACCAACTCTTCATCGCCGGCTCAGATCAATCGGGGCGTCCACTGTGGTTTGATCCTACCCGGGCCGTGCGAGAGACGATCCGAGATCCCAGCGACGGAGTGGCTCAGATCAACGCAGTCGTCCGAGCCCCTTGGGCGGCCCCATGATCTCTGCCGATCACTCGCGTGCCCGTGATGGACGAATCGGAACGGACTCGGTCGCGCCCACCCCTGGGCTAGGCAGGCGGCATATTCAGTCGGTCTCAGGCCCGACGACTACTTGCACTCGCTGTCATAGGCCGGGTGATGGCCGACGACGGTGGGGGCGACACAACCGGGGATCTCTTCGACCCCGGAACCATTTCAGAATCTAGTCGAGCGCTATGCGGTGAAGTTCACCGGTGATGGGCGTCGATCCGGTTGGGCCGATGACCATCCGACCCGGCGTGCCCTGGCCGAGCGAAACGTAGAGGGCATCGCCGGACAGAGTGATATTCGTCGGCTGATCGAGTTTGTTGGCCAGCACGACGGGCTCACCATCGTCGGCGGGATACAGGGTCACACTTCCAGAAGAGCGGGCGTAGCCTCCGGGATCCGGCGCTGCATCCGGATCGAAGAGATCGAAGTCCCGTGGCATCCGTGCCGAGGGCCAGATGCTTGTCAACTCGACCACGAAGACATTCCCAGCTTCGTCCACGGCGACATCGACGGCGGTCGTCAACCCGGTGATTGCATCTGTTTGCCGCCCTGTTGCTGGATCGACGCGCACAACTTTGGCATCACCGGGCCAGAAAGACAGGACGCTTCCGAAGTAGTCGCCGATTTGGCCGGAGAACAGCGCCACCAGAACATCCCCTGTGGTCGGGTCGATTGCGACTCCTGCGGGTACTGCTTGTTGCCCCCGCTCGAGTTCGGAAAACTCTGCGACGACGCGAATCGCACCGTCCATCGTTACGGCGATCAGACGGTTCGCTCCGCTTTCGATGACGTAGAGGATCTCAGCGGCGCGATCCCACGCAAGAGCGTTCATCGTTGCGTTGCGGACGATCAGACTGCGGCCCAGACCGGATTCGATGTTGAGTTCGACCACATTGATTCCCGAGGGACTGCCATCGGCCACGTAGCCCTCCGAGGGGTCATCGCGTGTGAGAAACAACCTTCCGTCGTCCAACCAGACGATGTCGCCCAGCCCACCAACCTCATCGTGGCCGGTCCCGAATTGCGTCAGCGTGTTGTAGCTCGGGATCTGCGAAATGATCGGCTCGATCTCGCCAGGGTCGTCGTAGTCGCCATCGTCATTCATGTCCTCGAAGACGCTGACGCGTCCGGTCTCCAACGTGCGGTCGCCCGTGTCGATCCCATCGCCCGCTTCGACAACCACCAGCCGGCCGTCAGGCAGCACCGCAACACCTCGGGGGTTCTGCAACCCAGTGGCAACCCTCGTGGTGTTGGCTGCGGGAGCAACCCCGCCCGGATTCTCTATCGCAACCGCGGGACGGGGGTCCTCTGACTTGCGCAGCTGTGCAACAACGACCGGTGCGAACGAGAGGGCCAGCAAGCCGATTCCGATAACCAGATACGTCGATCGGGGGATTCTCCTGAAGAGGGCAACCGTGGGAGTGAGTCCACCGGTGTCAGATGGTTCGGGTTGTCGTTGCACCTTCCCAGTCTCGCCGAGACCCCGTGCCAACAGCTGTCAAGCGATGGGGTCGGCGGATCAGCCGCGAGGAGAACGCCCCATATCGTCGGTCAACGCCACACGACAGCCCCAATCATCAATCAGGCACGTATGCGTGGGTCGAAGAGTCATGCGTCGGCCAGCGCATATCGACAATCGAATCTTCACGAGCTGGGACACTCGCCGAACTGTGCGAGACGGGCTGGCACGAGTCGGCACTCTCGATGCTCTGAACGGGTGTTCTGTGTGGCGCCCCCGGGCAGGCTTCGACCGCCCAAGGGTGCAGCAGCAGTAGGTCGATCGATTTGAGCTCTTGGCTGATGTCGATGTTCTGCAAGCCAGCGAGCACCACGAGGTCGTGTGTCTTCTTGAACCGAATCGACGACGCAATGAGCAGCGCCTTCAGTGCCTTTTCCGCTGACTGTTGAGCGTGGAAGCACGCAATTCGACTCGGCAGGTCTGGGTCGGCGAGCAGTGTTCGAGCGGCAGCGAGGTCGTCGTGAGCGAACTGCAGTCAGTTCGAGGCCTCAGCTGGCATCGTCGGTGGGCCGGCGGTAGACGCTCACACCTTCTCGGAGGGGCCAGTAGACAGCGGACCCCACATTGTCCCGGTCATTCGAGATCTCGTCGATGTCGGTGATCACGATGTCGAGTGGGACGAACGTCTTGACTGCGGCCCGAGTCGTTCGCATCAGGGCCCGCTTGTTTGATGATTCGATGGCATCGAACACGACAAGAAGATCGATGTCAGAGTCCGGCCCGTCGTCGCCTCGTGCAACAGAGCCAAAGAGAATGATCTCGAGCGGGTTCAGCGAGGCAGCGATTTCGTCAACGACGAGCGGAACGGCTTGGGTCAGGGTGCGACCGTCATAGCGTCCAAGTTCGTCGACGGAGGCCTGCGACATCCGGCAAGGCTAGTTGAAGGCTCCAGCCGGCCACTGTCGAACCGAGACTGTTGCCGCAACCTCGAGCAGGGCCGCGCCAGAACTGCGGGCTCAACAACTGCCCGGTCGAGCGAATGGGACAACGTGCCTGACTCGCTCAAAGCGAAGATTCACCAACGCAGCGCACCGGCAAGCAGGATCAGTCCCAGATGCAGACGGCAGCTCGCTAGAGTCGGCGATCAATTGCGATCTGAGGTGGACTCTTTGGGCGTTGAGTCGTCCACGTTCTCGAGCCCGTCTACGTGCCTGCCACCGTCACCGCAGGCCAGCCGCGACGTGGGACAAATCGTGGGACACGGCTCGGGTGCGAAGGCGTTCGCAGGAAGGCTTTCGGCCGGACGGCCAGGTCCCAAGCGGCACGATCTGAGCGCCCCCGGGCAGAATCGAACTGCCGCACACGGTTCAGGAATGGGCCATTCACGGTGATGGCTCGTGGTGGCTGATGCCGGATCGTCAGTGTCCAAGCGGTGAGACGGGCGTTCGAGCCACGTGCACCTGTCGGCTGATATCAGCCTGTGGTGCACTTTTCGGAGGCTCGACGTGGGACACACTTGCGGTCGGCACCGCTTGGCAAAGATTGCCATATCCAATAGGTTGACGGAATGACCACGATGAATGTGTCCTTGCCGGACGAACTCAAGGACTTCGTGGATGATCGCGTCGATCAGAGTGGGTACGGATCGACCAGCGAGTATGTGCGAGATCTGATCCGTCGCGATCGCGAACGGCAGCACCTACGTCAGCTCATCGTTGATGGGCTCGAGTCTGAGCCAGCTGGGCCCGGTGACGAGGCCTATTTCGCAGGATTGCGGCAGCGGATCGACCGCTGAGGCGTTCTCGATGTTGCCAGCACGACTGCGTATCAAGGCCGCGACTGACGTTGAGGAGGCGGTCAGCTACTACGTCGTTGAAGCAGATTCTCAGGTCGCGATGCGATTCGTCGACGAACTCGAACGAACGACCCGCCAGTTGGAACGGCACCCCGAGCTCGGATCACTCCGGTTTGCTTTCGAGCTCGACCTGCCGGGCGTGCGGTCGTTTCGCGTCGACTCGTTTCCGTACGTGATGTTCTACCTCGTTCGAAGCGACCATCTCGACGTGTTGCGGGTGCTCCATGCGAGCCGGGACGTCCCTGCGAGTCTCCGAGATCTCTGAGCGGAGCGTTGCCGGAACTGGACGGCCGGACACCGAGCGGCACGATCTGCTGTGCGCCCTCGGGCAGAATCGAACTGCCGCACACGGTTTAGGAATGGGCCGTTCACGGTGATGCCTCGTGCCGGCGGCTGCCGGATCGTCAGTACTCAAGCGGTGAAACGGTCGCTTTGGCACGCTCCACCTGTCAGGTGATATCAGCTCGTGGTGCCCTGTTCGGCGGTTCGTCGTGGGACAAAACATGGGACACTTTCTGTCAGCAC
Source organism: uncultured Acidimicrobiaceae bacterium (assembly GCA_964648595.1). Lineage (GTDB taxonomy): Bacteria > Actinomycetota > Acidimicrobiia > Acidimicrobiales > SZUA-35 > SZUA-35. The sequence continues at coordinate 113 of CAZYLX010000016.1, read as the reverse complement.
TGCTGGTGCCCGAGGATATGCGCTGCCCTGGGACTCCGTGGGCAGCAATCCCACGTTGCGTTCATGACGGTCAGCCGTGTGAATTAGCGCGCTGTGTTGGGGTTCGGGGTTCG
>CAZYLX010000015.1:0-14601 GCA_964648595.1 uncultured Acidimicrobiaceae bacterium | reverse complement strand
GGTAGGGCCGACATCGTGGGCCCGAACCATGTTCGCTCCTGCCCGAACGGCGTAGCAAGCAGCAGCGACCGAGGCTTCGAGCCGGTCGTCCGAGCTGACGTTCTCGACGCGATCAGAGGCTGCGAGCAACCTGCCAAGCGATCGCTTTCGGCTGATCCCGACTACCACCGGGTGGCCAGTGGCAACGAACCGGTGCATCGCCGCAAGGAGCTTCAGGTTGTGCTCGAGGGTCTTGCCGAACCCGAATCCCGGATCGATCCAGACCTGCTCGACTCCCATCGCTCTCGCTCGCTCAGCACGTGCGACGAGAAAGCGGAGCACCTCATCGACCACAGTTTCGTACTCAACCTGGAGATGCATGGTCTTCGGGACACCGCGCATGTGCATGGCAATCCAGCCAACGCCGAGGTCTGCCGCGACCTCATCCAAGGACGCGGAGACGTCGTTGATGACGACGGCTCCCGCTGCCACGGCTGCTCGGGCGACCGCGGCGTTTCGTGTGTCGATCGAGACGGCGCATCGGTCTGCGATCGCCTCGATCACCGGAATGACCCTCCGCAGCTCGACTTCCACTGACACTGGATCAGCACCGGGACGGGTCGACTCGCCGCCGACGTCGATCAGATCAGCGCCCTCGGCCAGCATGACCTCGGTCCTTGCGACCGCAGCATCGAGATCGAAGTGAGCGTTGCCATCGCTGAACGAATCCGGCGTGACGTTCAAGACGCCGAGCACCAAGGGTTGGCCCGAGCGCACCCCGATCGTCATGGCCGAATGCTACTGAGCACCGTCAGTCGCCAACACGGCCGATCTCGTCGAACGGTTCCGGCCGTCCCGTACGGGAAGTCGGCTCAGGCCGATGCTTCGATGCGGAGAACGCCCGCCGTTCGGCGGATCGAGCGGCCACCACTGATCTGGCAGCCCAGGGCCTCGTTCCGCGCAACGCTCATCACCCGCTCGATCTCAGCGGCCGACGGTGAATATCCGGCTGGATCGATCAACCATTGACGGAGTGCGGTTGATGCGATTGCCTCGGACGCATCGAGGAGCGCGGCACAAACCGTTGGGTCAAGTTCAGCGGCGACCCGTTCGAGCTCTCGTGCGGCGGACCGGGCAATGTCAGCCGACCGGACCAGCAGAGGGACGACGTCACGGCCACTGATGTCGGCCATGAGGGGCAGCAACTCGTGGCGAACTCGGTTGCGGACGAAGCGAGGATCGTCGTTCGATGGGTCACGGATGGGCTGCAACTCGAGACCAACGCAGAGAGCAACCGTCTCAGCTCGCCGCAGCTCGAGCAAGGGATGACGACCACCCGGCGTCATGGCCGCGATGCCGTCGAGTCCCGCCCCTCGTAGCAGGTTGATGAGCAGAGTCTCCGCCTGGTCATCGGCCGTGTGGCCGGTGAGCGCCTCGGGCCCGATCACGGCCCAGCGGGCAGACCGCAAACGCCCCTCCAAATCGCCACCAGAAGCAACGATCACCTGCTCGGAACGGAAGTGAGCACCGAATCGAGCCGCAGCATCAGCGACGACATCAGCTTCTGCCGCGGATCCGTCACGCAGGCCGTGGTCGACGTGGACGGCAGTGACATCCAGACCTGCGGCTGCGGCCAAGGCCAACAGAGCCAACGAATCGGGGCCGCCGGACACCGCACAGGTCACCCTCGACCCGGTCGTTGGGAATGGGCACCGTTCGAGCAGCGACGCCAGCTCGGCCTCGCCGCTCACGGCACGACGGCTCAGGAACCGGTGGATGCCGTCATGCGGCTGATCCAGAGTTCGGGCAAGCGGATCTCGTCGATCGCCGGAAGCGCGTCCGGGCCGGACCAGACCTGATCGAAGAGTTCCTTACCACCCGCGGTCTCGACGGCGTGAATGAACTTCTCGCCCTCTTCGTATTGGGCCAGTTTGGCCTCGAACCCGAGCAGGCGCTGGATGATTTTGGTCGGGCCCGAAGAGGACGATCGACGCTTGCTCATCACACGGGCGAACCGGGGTTGAGAAGGAATCAGATGGCGGCCGGCGCGATCCATGGTGATGTCACCATGACCTTCGAGCAGGCTCATCAGGCCGCTGACCTTGTCGAGCGTCTCACGCTGTTTTGGCGAAGCCAAAAGCTGCTGCAATCCGCCGTCGGTGAGCCCATCGATCCCCGCCCGCTTCTTCTCGATCGCCGACTTGGCCGCATCCACGAGCCGACTCGGGTCGGGATCGACGTCGTCCATGAGCTCGTTGACGAGGGAAAGGAAGTACGGACGAAGCCAAGGAACCGCCGTGAACTGCGCTCGATGGGTGCACTCATGAATCGCGATCCAGAGTCGAAATTCCGAGGGCGGGAAGCCGTAGCGCTTCTCCATCGACATCACGTTCGGGCCCACGTAGTACACGAGATCCTGCGCTTCGGGGTTCTCGTCCTCGATGATCAGCAGGTCGTACTGGCCGATGACCCGGCCAGACATCCAACCCAAGAGAGCCCCGACCTCTGCTCCTGCGAACTTTGGGCCGATCTTGCCAGCTACCGGCTCGAACACCTTGCTGATCGCAGCACCAAGGCGTGATGGTTCTTCATCGGAGGCTTCGTTGAGTTTCGCGAGCAACGGCCGCGTCAGGCGGTCGAAGCTCGCAAGGTTTGCGTCGACCCACCCAGCTCGATCGGTGACCCGGCCACGGGCGGGGCCGGCGAGCGACACCAGCCCGGTCTCGGCGGCAACAAGTTCTTCGGCCTGGCTCGTCAGCGCCACCATGTCGCTGGCGAGACGGGCCAGCGCCTCGCGATCGACGTCACCGTCGGAATTGCCGATCTTGGCCGCGACGCCACGGGCCGTGCTCCAATCGACCGAGACGCTCACCTACGGCTTCTTCGGGTAGCGAAGACTCTCGACCTTCGCGAAGTAGCCAACGACGATGGCAAGAACGGTGAGAAGCGAACCGATGGCGAGAAACGCACCGATCCAGAAGTGCCAGATGACAGCGAACATCAGGAAAGTCTAGGCGCTCAGGTCTCGAGCGCACGAAGCGCATCGAAGACTCGATCGCGCAGACCCGCTGGAAGCTCTGTTCGACACTTCTGGCTGACAACCACTTTGAGCTCACTATGGAACTCATAGGCGGTGAGGCACGGCGGGCACGCATCGAGATGTGCGCTGATCGACGCTCGCTTCTCGGGCGTCAACTCGCCATCGAGAAATACATACAGCTCCTCGACTGCCTCTTTGCAGTCAGTGTCATTTGCGGAACACGGTTCAGTAGTCATGAGCTCGGCATCGTCGTTCGGTCGTCTGAGTCAGCGTCGGCAAGAGCCTCCTGATCGGGAGGATCAGCGAGGCCATGTGCGACTGCAAAGTCGTACAACTCGCGTTGCAGCGCTTTTCTTCCACGATGCAGCCGACTCATGACGGTGCCGATCGGGATGTCGAGCATCTCGGCGATCTCTTTGTAGGCAAAACCCTCGACGTCAGCGAGAAGAACGGCAGCCCGATAGTTGTCCGGTAGAGAATCCATGGCGGCAACAACTTCAGCTTCGGAGAACATATCCATGAGCTCGTCCTCGGCGCTTCGACCGATCGTCCCTGGCGCCGCCAACTTCTTGTACAGGTACAGATCGCCGACATCATCGAGTTCGGTCTCTTCAGGGCGACGTTGCTTCGCTCGGTACCGATTGATCTGCGAGTTTGTGAGGATCCGAAACAGCCAAGCCCGCAGGTTCGTCCCCGTTGTGAAGGACGCGTAGCTCCGGAACGCCTTCAAGTAGGTCTCTTGTACGAGGTCCTCGGCGTCCGCTGCGTTTCTGGTGAGCCGCATGGCGTGCGAGTACAGCGCCGGCATGAACTCTTCAGTGTCTTCGACGAACGTCGCACGATCTGCCACGGCATGACCCTACCGAAACCGGGTGACGGCCCTGGCCTCGGGCGACACTCCCACACCGAGGGCCACGGCCGACGATGCCACGAACGCGCACCACCGCGCGAATCCGACACTCCCAAACTGGGGGCTGGCTCGACTTCACCAGACCACAACGTGGCACGAGGCCAGCGTGACCCAACGACGATGCGGCGGAGGACTTGACGAGCCCGGACCGAGAATCGAACTCGGGACCTTTTCATTACGAGTGAAACGCTCTACCGACTGAGCTATCCGGGCAGGCCGAGCACTCTATCGGCCTGCACCGAATTGCGAAAAGATGTTTCGTCGCTCACTCGATGTCGGGCGTGGCCAGCACCGACTGACTGACGATCAAGAACCGACAGCAGCCACCGGATGCAGGTCGAGCAGGAGTGATTGGAGCAGCAATGGCTCGTTCGGATTGCGCCGCAGTGCCTCCACCGTGCGCTGAATGGCTCGGAGGGACGCCTCGGCATCGCTGTCTGCACGCTCGAGCAACTGATCCCGATACCGATGCGAGAGCGTGGCCAAACCAAAACGGAGCTCGTCGACGCGAAGCTTGCGAAGTTCCCGCTTGTGCTTCGCCACCAACGTTGATCGACCCGAGCCTCGCTCCCCTGTCAATTCAACACGAGCCTCGAGGTCATCGAGCTGGGTCTGCTGCAGGGCCTCGAGTGGTTCCTGCGCAGCGTCCATGGCCTCTCGTACTTGATTGACCAGCTCGACCACCACGGATCCTGATCCGTCGATGAGGTCAGGGATCGATCGCCACAGCGCGGCGCGATCGGCCAGGGCGTCGTCGGTTGCGAGAAGTCGAGCCCGTTCGATGTCGCCGTTTGCCGCCGCTGCGGCAGCCTTTGCCCGCTTCGGGGGTACGCCCGCTGCGAACAAGGCAGTTTCGATGACCTGCGTCGAGATCGGCGCGAAATCGATCGGTACACATCGACTGGCGATCGTGACGATCTCCGGAGGGACCTCCTGCGCCAGCAACACGAACACCGCCGTGTCCGGTGGCTCCTCGATGATCTTCAGGACCTTGCCGATCGTTGCCTCGTTGATCAGTTCGATCGAGGGAACCACGATCACCTTTCGCCGACCTTCAACGGGTGATGTGGACGCCTGGCGAATGATCTCTTCCGCATCCGACACGGTCAGGAACGCCCCTTCGGCCTCGATCACAACGAGATCGGGGTGGCTGCCGGCGAGTGCCAGCCTGCGATGGCGAGCCGCTGCAGCCGCATCGCCGGAAACGACCGCCTCGTTCGAGAGCAGCAAGGCCGCGAAACCCAGTGCACCGCGGTACGTGCCAGAACCCGGGCTCCCAAGGAACAGGTACGCGTGCACCGGTGCGGAAGCGGCAGCATCGAGCCGCGCCGTCGCGACGTCCTGACCGATCACATCGGTCCACGGGTCCGGTAGATCTGTCGGGTCGTCGATGAGCGTCACAAGCGGCCCTGCATCTCCAGGCGAGCCTCGACGACCGCCCAGACGGCATCGCTGACCTCGGCGATGGTCTGCGAAGCGTCGACCACCACCCACCGATCGGCGTCGGCGGCAGCCAGATCGAGAAACGTCTGCCGGATCCGATCGTGGAAACCATTGGCCTCCGACTCGAGCCGATCGAGTTCTCGTGACCGACGATCTGCTGTGACGTCAGGGGCGCAGTCGAGGAGGAGGACGAGGTCGGGCCACAACCCGTCGAGCGCCCAGTCGTTCACTGAGCGCACCTGATCCACTCCCAGAGCTCTGCCCCCACCCTGGTAGGCCAGCGAGGAGAACGCCGTTCGATCGGAGATGACGTCGCGGCCGGCCGCCAACGCTGGGCGGACAAGATCGTCCATGTGTTGCGCCCGATCGGCGGCCATCATCAGTGTCTCGGCGCGGGCGCCGACCGGAGCCTGATCGACGGCCAGAAGAAGCTGCCGGAGCTTGCCCCCAAGGGGTGTCCCACCGGGCTCGTTGGTAACCAGCGGCGCTACTTCCGGCTGGTCCACCAGCTCGGTCAACCTTCGAGCGAGAAGCCGGACCTGCGTGCTCTTCCCGGCCCCTTCACCTCCCTCGAACGCGATGTAGAGCGCCACGTCGGAACTCTAGAACGCGTCGTCGTCGGCCGAGCTCACCGAGTCGATGGCAGACTGGACTGATCCCGTCGGCTCGACGGCGTTTGCTGCCGACAACGTGTCTGCCGCAGCTTTCGCCGGCGCCTTCTTCTTCGTGGCCTTCTTGGCAGCCGCCTTCTTCTTGGTGGCTTTCTTGGCCGTCGCCTTCTTCTTCGTGGCCTTCTTCTTCTTTTTCGCTGGCCCCTTCGCCCGTCGATCGGCGAGCAGCTCAGATGCACGCTCGATGGTCAGCGATTCCACCTCGTCACCCTTGCGGAGGCTGGCGTTGGTCTCACCGTCGGTCACGTACGGCCCGAAGCGACCTTCCTTCAGCACCATCTCTTTCTCGGAAGCGGGGTCGATGCCCATGACGCGCAACGGCGGCTTCTGCGCACCCTGACCCCTGCGTCGTTTCGGTTGGGCCATGACCTCGAGCGCCTTCGGCAGTTCGATCGTCAACAGCTCTTCTTCAGCTTCGAGGCTGCGACTGTCGTTCTTGATCGTGCCGTCTTCCTGCGGAGCGGCCTTCTGGATGTATGGGCCGTAGCGACCGTTGTAGGCGGTGATCTCGCCCCCATCGGCAGGATCAACGCCGATGAGACGGGGCAAGGTCAACAGTTTGACAGCCTGCTCAAGCGTGACCTCGGCCGGCTCCATGGTCTTGAACAACGAAGCAGTCCGCGGTTTCTCACCGGTTTCGTCGTCGTGCTCACCCATTTGGACATACGGACCGAATCGGCCGGCCTTCACCTCGACATCGATGCCGGTCTCGGGGTGCGTTCCGAGTACGCGGTCGTCCTTCGGTGCGCTGATGAGCTCCAGCGCCTTCTCGATCGTGAGATCGGCCGGTGGCAGGTCTTCCGGGATCGACGCCCGATCTTCGCCGCGCTCCAAGTACGGCCCATACCGACCAACGCGAGCGATAACAGCCACGCCGTCTTCATCTGCTCCGACTGGGATCGAGTTGACAGCACGTGCGTCGATGTCACCGAGGCGATCGTTGACCTTGTCGTGGAGACCTGGGGCCTCACCAACACCGAAGTAGAAATCCTTGAGATACGGAATCGCCTCGGCAAGACCATCAGCGATGGAGTCGAGATCGTCCTCCATGCGTGCCGTGAACGCGTAGTCGACAAGGTCGGGGAAGTGCTCCTCGAGCAGCGTGACCACCGCGAAGGCCTTGAAGCTGGGTACCAGCGCGGTGCCCTTCTTCCAGACGTATTCGCGAGCTTGGATCGTGCCCATGATCGAGGCGTAGGTAGACGGGCGGCCCACCCGCAGCTCTTCGAGCTTGGCCACCAGTGATGCTTCGTTGTACCGAGACGGCGGCTGCGTGTCGTGACCAGCGGCCTCGATGGTGTTCAGCTGCGCATTGTCGCCCTCTTCGAGTGGGGGCAGCAGCTGTACTTTTGCATCGTCGTCTTCTTCGGCATCCTCGTCCTTCGATTCCGAGTAGACGCTGAGGAAGCCCTGATGCTTGATCACGGTGCCCGAGGTCGAGAACACGGTCTCGCGTTCGTCGGTCGCCGTGGCACCGAGTCGAAGGGTGACGGTCTCACCGGTTGCATCGGTCATCTGGGAGGCAACCGTGCGCTGCCAGATCAGCTCGTAGACCTGACGATCCTGCGTGCTCAGCTCGCCAGCAACCTCCTCGGGCGTACGGAAGCGATCGCCGGCCGGCCGAATGGCTTCGTGGGCCTCCTGGGCACCCTTGTCACGGCTTTTGTAGGTGCGGGGCTCGTCGGGAACGAAATCGTTGCCGTAGCGCTCCGAGATCTGATTGCGGGCTGCGGTGACCGCTGTGTCAGAGAGGGTCGTGCTGTCGGTTCGCATGTAGGTGATGAACCCACGCTCGTAGAGCCCCTGGGCCACTCGCATCGATTGGGCGGACGAGAGGCGGAGCTTCCGAGACGCTTCCTGCTGGTAGCTCGATGTGATGAACGGCGCAGCCGGCCGGCGGCGATAAGGCTTGGCCTCGCGGGACAAGACCTTCGCAGGCCGCCCTTCCAGGGCGCTCCTCAGCGCTGCGGCGGCAGCCTCGTCGAGGTGGGCGCTGTCGGCCCGGGTGAGCTCACCCTGCTGGGAGAAGTCTCGGCCGGATGCGACGCGCTTGCCGTCGACCTCGAGCAGCATGGCGGTGAATGGCTTGTCCGCCGAGTCGGCATCGAACGTTGCCTTGAGATCCCAGTAGTTGGCCGAGCGGAACGCCATGCGCTCCCGCTCTCGCTCGACGACGATGCGAGTGGCAACGCTCTGAACACGGCCGGCAGAGAGGCCCTGCATGACCTTCTTCCACAGCACCGGTGAGACTTCGTAGCCGTACAGACGGTCGAGCAGCCGCCGCGCTTCTTGAGCATCGACGAGCTGGCGGTTGAGATCACCGGGCGAATCGATCGCCCGCTGAATCGCTTCCGGCGTGATCTCGGTGAACACGATGCGTTTCACCGGCACCTGAGGGTTCAGCACCTCGAGCAGATGCCATGCGATGGCCTCTCCCTCGCGGTCCTTATCGGTTGCGAGCACGAGTTCGCTCGCATCCTTCATCATCGCCTTGAGTTTCCGGACTTGGTCCTTCTTCTCAGCCGTGACGATGTAGAGCGGCTTGAAGTCGTTGTCGACGTCGATTCCCAGTCGGGCCCACTTCTCGCCCTTGTGGGTGGCGGGCACATCGGCCGCGTTGCGAGGGAGGTCGCGGACGTGCCCGATGGAGGATTCGACCATGTAGTCGTCCCCCAAATACTCGGCCAGTTTGGTCGCTTTCGCCGGGCTCTCGACGATCACCAGAGGTTGTGCCACGTCGGGCAGGGTAGGAACTCCGAACGCGAAACGGCTAGATGGTGCCCGATGACGCGGAATTTCGAGGTCGGATGCTCATGCCCATTGGGCCACCTCATCGACCAGCGGACGCCCGTGAACTCGATGTCCGAGGTTGTTCAGGAAGGCTCCGACGGCCCGACGGGCAGCGCCATCGGTACTTCCCGAGTTGTGGGGCGTGATGATCACGTTCGGCAAGCTCCACAGCGGGTCGTCGGCCGGGAGCGGCTCAGGTGTTGTGACGTCGAGCCCGGCCCCACCGAGCCTCCCGTTTGCGAGGGCTTCGGTCATCGCCGGCTGGTCGACCAGCTCTCCACGGCCGACATTGACCAAGAACGCATCGTCGCTCATCGCGGCCAACACGTCGGCTGACACGATGCCTCGAGTGTCGTCGTTCAACGGAAGGGCGACGACCACGGCATCGGCATCGTTCACGACTGACGTCAGGTCGGCCAACGGCCGAACCTCATACGGTTCATCACCCCGAACCGACCTTCTGACGATGATCGGTTCCATGCCGAAGGCAGCGGCGAGGCGTGCGACCTCCTGGCCGATCGGCCCGTAGCCGAGGACCACCACTCGCTGCCCCTCCAGCTCGCGCCAGCGTTCCCACGCCCATTCCGATGACGCCTGCGCTCGCATCATGCGTGGAAGGTCTCGAGCGAGTGCGAGGAGGTACATCATCACGGTCTGAGCGATGGGTTTCGAACTTGTCCCCGAGGACGTTGTGAGGTGCACCCCACGGTCGAGGAACGAACCGAAGACGGGGCTGTCCACGCCGGCGGACATCGTGTGGAGCCAAGACAAACTCGGGGCCCGGGTCACCACACCGAAGAACGATGCCGCTCGTTCCGGCCACGAGTCATGAGAGAAGAATGCGATCGTGATGCGTTCCAGATCCGCAGGTGTGACCTCTTCGTCTCCGGTGAGCAGAACCGTCTCGATGCCCGGAGCTACCGCTTCGACCCGAGCTTCGTGGACGGCCCAGAAAGTATCGGTGCAGAACAAGACGTCAACCATCGACAGATGGTGCCTCACCGGACCGACGAGGACCCAGCTCGACGGGGACCTCACTGGACGGCCACCAATCTTTCGAGCTCACGCGTTCACCCCGACCTTGCCGCCCGTCGACCCAGAGCGCCAGCGCTCGCAAGCGAGAGTCGGCGAGACGCAGCCACCACCGATTGCCGCGCTTCGAGAAGTCCCGCGTGTACGGACAGACGCGAATGCACACGGAGCAGTCGCTGTTGATCTTCGCCCAGTAACCGAAACAGGCTTCCCCATCCACGGTCCATTTCGAGATGCCGGAGATATTCGACCGGTTGTGTCGATGCTCCGACGGATCCGCAGCAGGGATGGCCGAGGAGGGGCAGCCATCGCTGCACGCACGACAGATCGAACACATCTCCTCGACGCCGAATCGGATCGCGCCATCGAGCGCCATGGGAAGATCAGTGAAGATCTTCCCGAATCGAACGTTCGACCCGAACTCTGGAGTGATCACGAGACCGTGCCGGCCGTACTCCCCGAGTCCGGCCTTGATCGCGTATGGAATGGCGAGGGCGGTGTCGTTCAACGTCGGCACCGCCTGGTAGCCGAGGTTGCGGATGTATTGGGAGACAGCGAGAAGAACGATGACGTCTTGGGAGTAGCCCAGGCCTGTTGCTGCGCCGGCCAATGCCGATGGCGCTGTCGCGATCATCGACGCATCCATGGACTGGCCGATAACGATCACTCGATCGAGCGCAGCATCCATCGGGTTCGGCTTCGCTCCATCAGCGGCTCGCGAGTAGCGCTCGGAGTACAACCACCGATCATCGGACTCGGTGATCCCGACGAGGTCAGCACCGAGCGCCGCGGCCACCTGTTTGAGTTCTGCCGCCGCGTCAGAAGGTGTCCCAACGTCAGCCTTCTCATCGGAAGCGGCGCGCAACACCGAGAGTGGGTCGAGAAAACCCTCCCGTCGATCCTCGTGCTCCTTCATTTCGGCAAAGATGTCTGCACCGTGCCAAGCGGCATTCCGCAGGGCGTAGTCTTTCCGCCGAAATCCGCGGGCCTTGCGCCAGCCCTCGAGCGGCTTGCGATACGACTCGAAGAACTGCTCGGTCTTGTCAGACCTGACCTCCGGGTCCCACCACGAACGATTGAAGACGTCGTCGACCTGACTGAAGCGTTGGAACCGTTTGGAGTCGATTTGCCAGCCAGCGTCGGGACGACGATCGGGACGAATGTGCACGAGCAGGCCCTAGGCCTTGACGTCTTGGATGTCGGGGATCGGCGCCGGGCCCGGAACTCGACGCAAGATGAGGAAGCCCAGCAGAGTGGCACCAACGGAAGCGACGAGCACTCCGATCGTGGCCTGTTCCCCGAACGCCGGGTCCTCGAAAGCCAGTGCGCCGATGAACAAGGCAACGGTGAAACCAATGCCGGCGACCGCACCAGCGCCGAGAATCTGGAGCGAGGTGACACCGGCAGGCAACTCGACAGAGGTGAACCGGGTGGCGAGCATGGTGGTGGTCCAGATGCCAAGCGGCTTACCGACAACGAGGCCGACGATCACACCAAGCGTCACTCGGGACGTCGCAGCGTCGGCCACAGCATCACTCGACAATGTGACGCCGGCGTTGGCCAGAGCGAAGATCGGGATGACCAGGAAACTGGTCCACGGGCTCAGGAGGCCGATCAGGCGGCCGGTCACGGGCACCGACTCGCGAATTTTCCAGGACGCGTCACGGAGCTCGCCAGGACTCGTCGTGTCGCCGGAGACCAAATCCTCGACTCGCTCGAAGGCTCGGGAGCCGAGCAGCGGACGAGCGGGTGCGAGCAGACCAAGAGCCACACCCGCAATGGTCGCGTGCACCCCCGATCGGAATGTGGCATACCAAATCACGAAACCGATGATCACGTACACCGGTGTGAACCAGACCCGAGAACGCCGCAACAAGATCACGACAGCGACACCACTGATCGCCAGACCCAACCAACCGAATTGCAGGCTCTCGGTGTAGAACACGGCGATCACGAGGATCGCTCCGATGTCGTCAGCGATGGCGAGCGCGAGCAGGAACAGCTTCAAGCGCGCAGGAATTCGTGGCCCGAGCAGCGCCAACACACCAACAGCGAACGCGATGTCGGTCGCCATCGGCACGCCCCAACCGCCGATCCCGTCGCCCCCGGCATTGATGATCGCGTAGAGCCCTGCGGGAACGATCATGCCGCCCAACGCTCCGATTGCCGGTAGCGCGGCTTCTTTCGGGGAAGAAAGATCGCCGGTGACGAGTTCGGACTTGATTTCGAGCCCAACGACGAAGAAGAACAGCACCATGAGCACGTCGTTGACCACCAGCTCGAGGGTCAAAGGATGCCCGTCGAGCAGCAACGGCATCCACGAACCGATCGACAGCTCGACCTCGGTCTCCCAGAAATGGTGATAGCTCTCGCTCCACGGCGAGTTCGCCCAGATCAGGGCGGCGGCAGTGGCGATCAGGAGAAGCAGGCCGGACGCTGTCTCCTGGGCCAGGAACCGAACCATCGGTCGAGCGACGGTACGGGCAAGCCGTGTATCGCCTCCACTCCAAGATTCCGGCCGTACCGGCAAACCGCCGTCACCCGACAAGAGAACGCCCCCGAACAGCCAACATCAGAGAAGGATCTTAGCGGTGGAGCTCGAGATCAACGGTCGTGCCCTCGGGCGTCGACGTGAAGTGCACATCACCCGAACTCAGGTGCTGCATCAACGGCACACCGAACCCGCCTTCAATCAACATGCGATCCGGATGATCCATGTCGGGAACGTCGAGGAGGTCCGGCACCCCACCACCCTGGTCGACGACGGTCAGGTACAGCCGGTCTGTGTCGAGACGGAGCGTGATCCGGACCCGCCCATTGGCCGACACCCGCTGATCGGCCTCGATCGCGTTCGTCACCGCCTCGGATGTCACCCAACGAAGATCATCGAGTCGATCACCGTCGAACACCTCAGCCGCGGTTGTAGCTGCAGCAACAATCATTCGAACGACCGTCACGAGGTCGGTGCGGGCAGGAATGTCGATCTCAACGACACGGAGTTGCCCACCGGGCAGGGTGTTCATCGACCTCCGAAGGTAGCCCACCCGGCTCAGCAACTGGAGCTGGCTAGCATGACGCCGTGGACGCCGTCTGGGAGCAGTGGGATCTTGCCTGCACCGATGCCGGCGGATGCGACGAGTTGGACCAATTGTTGAGGGCCATGGTCTGGGCCTATCTCATCATCGCGTTGATCATCTTCTATGCCGCGGTGCGGCCCTGGACTCGACAACTGCCGACGGCCCTCGGTGTCATCGCGTCCGCTTCTGCCGCCTTCGGGATCGTCTGGCTTGCCCGCAATGTCGTAGCCTCCAGCGGGAACCTGCGGACGGCAGGAATCATCACAGGTCTTGGCCTCCTTGCGGCGTGGATCGGCCGACCGGCGTTCACCGAGCGGAGTCGTGACCCAGACATCACCGAGGGGTCACCACCGATTTCCTCCACGCACTGAAGCTGGAAACGCTGCCCGACGTTGGCCGCGCCAGCCAAGGCCAGGGGTGCAACACCGCTGGTTGGATCTGTTCCGATCGCCGGCCGAAACCCGGGACCGGGGCGAACGTGACCGCAGCGGGACGTCCATCCAGAACGTCGGCTGGTCGGCCAAGGTGCAATTCGACACGACGGTTTGCGCCGATCTCGGCGAGTATCTCGGTGAGAAAGATCAAGCGTTTCGCCGACAGGCGAAGCGACGCAAGTAATGGCTCGTCGAACACGAACACGGCGGGGAGGCCACCGTGGGCGAGCAGGGCTGGATCCCGATGACCGAGCGACTCTGCTGTGAGCCACACGACCTCGGGTGCTGAGGTTGCCTCGGACCGTTCCGGACCGGCGATTGCTCCGACATCGGCCACGGAGGTGATCTCCACTGGTTGTTCAACCGGGGAGAAGACCGGATCAGCAGGCCACTCTTCGATGGGGCAGGCCAAGGCCAACTCACAGGATGCGCAGAGATTCTTGGCCCGGTTCTCGACCTGCCAACGACTGAAGCCGTACGCCTTGTTGGAGCCGACACCGACGGTCCATTGCCAACCGAGGCGATTCGCCGCTCGTGAACCGTCGAGGAGATGCCGGAAGAAGTAGTCCTCGCCGTCCTGCCATTTTGCGCCTCGGCGAACCGCCCACTCGCTGGAGAGCCACATTCGGGTCTGATTGACCAACCAGCCGTCCTCTTCGAGCTCATCAAGGGGCAACTCGATACACGCCATGTCGCGGTTCCAGCCATCCTCGGTCTGGTTCACAACGAGCTGCTGTCGAACGCCCGACGATGTCTTGCTGCCGAGTCTGGCGTACCAATGACGGGCGAACTCTTGCCACAGCAGCTCATCACGAAACTTCTTGACGTCTCGCTCAGGGCCACCTCCCACGTGGTCCCAGACCTCACGCAGCGAGAGCATGCCGTGCCGGATGTAGGGAGACAGACCAGACGCACCGCGACGTGGCTGGGGATAGACCTCGTTCCGCCTGCTCGCGTACCCACTGACGTCGAATGCCGCAAGAGCAGCGTCAGCCTGAGGTTGACCGCCCGTGAATCGAAGCGACGGTTCGACGTCACCGTCAACCACGTGGCTGAGATGAGACGCGACAAAGGCGACGGCTGCGGCTTGCCCAGGTTGAGGAAGAGGGAGTTCGGTCACGGCATCTCGGTACGGCGAATGCGGATGGGTCACCTGAACATCGACGACTTCATCATCCGACTTTCTGGGTGATGTCTACCAAACGGCAGCAGCGCCGCCAGAGCA
>CAZYLX010000014.1:0-15000 GCA_964648595.1 uncultured Acidimicrobiaceae bacterium | reverse complement strand
TGCGTGCGGAATCGCTCAGCCTCGGTCTTCGTCTTGAAGCTTCGTTTCCGATCGCGGCCAGCGAAACGCCAACGGACTCGAAAACGCCGCTTCTCCTTCGGCGTCCCAGCCGGCGGTTCGACGAGAGCGAACACGAAGACCTGTTCGTCGTTCATGGTGTCCCCGTGTCCGGCGCCGGACACGCTCTGGACACTGGAATTGCCCATTCGAGACCGAAGTTGCCCATTCTCAGTGTCCGCACAGTGTCCGCGCCTCGATTCTGTTGCCAGAACGAGAAAGGCCCCGATCCGGCTGGTTCCTTTCGGAACCATACCTGACCAGGGCCTTTGTGGCGGAAGGTGGGGGATTCGAACCCCCGGATACACGAAGTGCATCAACGGCTTTCGAGGCCGCCCCATTCGTCCGCTCTGGCAACCTTCCGTCGGCGATGCTAGCGGAGCTCGATGCCGGTTCGTCTCAGAATCGAGTGTCCAGGCGAGCGTGAGTCGGCGCCGGGTGTTTCGGTCCGTACTTCGCCTGTTCATCGAGCGCGATCAGCAGTTGCTCGAGCGGTAGCGGGCGAGCAAAGAAGTAGCCCTGGCCGAGGTCGACCCGCAGGCTTCGCAGGCTGTCCAGCGCTCGCCGGGTCTCGATGCCCTCAGCGAGAACGGTGAGCCCGAGTGTGTGTCCCAGATCGGTCATGGCTCGCACGAACGTGTCGTCGTCCTCTTCGAGATCCACGACGAATGGCTGAGCGATCTTCAAGATGTCGACCGGGAATCGCCGGAGATAGCTGAGCGACGAGTAGCCGGTTCCGAAATCGTCAAGCGCAACTCGCAGACCACTCTCGCGAAGGACGTTCAACTGCCGGGTCGCAACCTCTGGATCTCGCATGAGGGCCGTCTCGGTCACCTCGAGGACAAGGCGCTCAATCGACACGTCGGCCGACGCAACGTTCGCCGAGATGCGATGCACCAGGTCCGGCTCCTGCAGTGTTCGCATGGAGAGGTTCGACGTCACCCAGAGGTCAGTGTGGCCACGGTCGTCGATCTCGGAGAAGTCTCGAAGCACCTGCGAGAAGACGAACGAGTCGATCGGCACGATGAGGCCCGATCGCTCGGCTTCGCCGATGAATCCATGCGGAAGCAAAAGACCGTCCGGCGACACCCAGCGAACCAACCCCTCGGCAGCAACAATCCGGCCCGTGGTGAGCTCGACGATGGGTTGGTAGACCACCTGGAACTGCTCGTCGGCAACCGCCGAACGCAGCTGCGTTCGTAGTATCTGTTGTTCGGATGCTCGGGCGTGCATTGACGGTTCGAAGACCGCGACGTTGCCCTTCCCTCGCTCCTTCGCGGCGTACATGGCGACGTCAGCCTGGCTGAGCACGGTGACAGCGTCATCTCCGGGACTGCTCGTTGACAAGCCGGCGCTCGCTCCGAGCGTCGCGATCTGGTCCTCGTCCACCTCATAGGGTGCGCTGAGCGAGGCGACGATTCGTTCCGCTGTCCTCAGGGGCCGGTCGTTGCCGACGAGCAGCACGGCGAACTCGTCGCCACCGAGCCGCGCTGCGACATCTGTCGGGCGGATACAGGCGTGCAGCCGGCGGGCCGCTTCGACCAAGACTTGGTCACCAGCGGCGTGGCCCATCGTGTCGTTGACCAACTTGAAGTCGTCGAGGTCGACGTACAGAAGCGAAAGGCTCTCGACGGTGTCGAGTTGTTCGACGAGATGGCGCCCGAGCAACGCTCGGTTCGGCAAACCGGTGAGGGTGTCGTGACTGGCTTGGTGGGCGAGTTCACGTTCGAGCGATCGAAGCTGAGCGAGCGCATGTTCGAGCTGATCGTTCTCCAACGCGAGGGCGGCGTGTTGCACGAGCGTGGCGAACAACTGCAGATCCTCGGCGCCGAACGTTGCGACGCTGCCCAAACGATTGGCGACGACGATGAGGCCGGTCCGGCCCTCGCCGGAAGCCAACGCACCAACCATGGAGTCCCGGAATCCGCGTTGCTTGGCGAATTCGGCGAGCGACCCAGTTTCGAAATCGATAATCACCGGAGGGGTGGCCGCCGTGGCCAAGGTGCGGATCTCCTCATGCTGTTCGCGTGTCATCACGTCGACGTCAGCCACACCGTCGTTCCAGCGGAGGACCCGCCCCGGCTCTGTGACGCCATCGAGCTTCGCGTTGGACCACGGCAGCTGGATCTCGACGTAGCCGGCGCGGAACATGGCGGCCGCTTCCTCGACCAGCGAAGCTGTTGCGGTGTCGACCTCGTCGGCGGATTTCAACGCTCGCGTTGAGCTGTAAAGGAACTCGACCCGTTCGCGCTGATCGCGTTCGGACACATACGAGCGGTAGGAGACGAACAACACAGCAGTCAGGAAGCCGAGGAGAACCAGGCTCCATGGCTCCACGGTCAGGAGCAATGCCATCACGACCGCTTGAACACTGTTCGACAGGGACACAACCGAACCAAACAGGAACATCTGAAGAAGATTGGGAATCTGGAAGTTCCGCTCCGACATCGAGACAACGAGCCAGATGTTGAATAGCTGGGCCATGCTGGCCAGCAGGCAAGCGGTCAGAACGGCGATCCAGCCCAACGGATCGAGCGCATTGTTGGTGCCGACAAAGCGGTCGAGCAGTACCCACGACAACGAAACGTAGAACGAGAAGTTGGCGACGTTGAACGCCATCTTCACCGGTGGCCTCCGGTGCAGGAGCTGACTGCTCAGAGTGCCAAGGACCACGGCCGGTACGAGCATCCCCGGGTCGACGAACAGCACACCGATGATCAACGGAATCTCGAAGAAGGAGAAGCTTCCCGACTCCGAGCGGAAGTGCATGTGCACCACCCAACTCTCGGCAACGAGAAAGCCGAGCGCCACGACCCACCATGGCACATCGACGGTGCCGGCGATCGGGTCGCTTCCGACCATGAACTGGCTCCACAAGAAGACGGCGACGGCCAACGTGGCGTAGCTGTGCAGCCACACCATGCCGAGCTGCGACCGCGCAGCAACCGTCCGAAGACTCATACAGAGATCATCGGCAGGCTGACCGGAACATTCAGCCTTTTCTCAGCGGACTTGCCGTGCCCCGAAGCAGCCAAAACGCGGCGAAGACGCAGTGCCAATGGCACTGCGTCTCCGCTCTACATCAAGGGGTGGGGATCAGGCCCAGCCAGCACCGGACCACGAGCCACCAGCCCAGCCACCGCCGGACCACGAGCCACCAGCCCAGCCAGCACCAGACCACGAGCCACCAGCCCAGCCAGCACCAGACCACGAACCGCCGGACCCCGAGCCACCAGCCCAGCCACCGCCGGACCACGAACCGCCGGACCATGCGCCACCAGCCCAGCCGGCACCGGCCAGATCAGGATCAGTGGTCCCGAAGCCCTCTGGCGGGAGCACAGGGCGAGGATGCGACTGCTGGACAGCAGCACCAGGACCCCGGACCCGAAGACGGAACAGTGCACGGTTGAGGCGCAAGCGCCCTTCACCGTCGAGGGTCTCGCCTGGCTCGATGTTCCGAGCCGAATCCATCAGCAAACCCTTGATCTGATCGGGTGTGAGCGACTCGTCTTGGTCGAGCAGAAGAGCGATCGTTCCGGAGGTGACTGCTGCAGCCTGCGAGGTTCCCGAGGCGACAGCGAAGCGGCTGCCGATGTGGGACTCGGGGTAGTTGATGTCGGCATGCGAACCGGGGGCTCGCAGGCTGACGATCGAGCGACCGGGAGAAGCAAAGTCCGGATTCCGGACGTTGTCGCCAGCGCTCGACCAGTCAGCGACGAAGTCGTCGCTGGGTGAGATGGGATCAGCCTGATCGGAGCCGGCAACGGCGATGACATAGGGGTTGACGGCCGGGTTATCGAGACCACCGGATCCGTTGCCGCGGTTGCCGCCGGAGACGACAACCACGATGCCCTGGTGCCATGCCTCTTCGATGGCAATGGCGAGCGGGTCGGGAATGTCCTCTGCCCAGTCGTAACCGAAGGCCAGGGTGATGACTCGAATGTTCATGCCATTGGCCTGCTTGTTGGCGATGACCCATTCGATACCGGCAACGATCTGGCCGATGGAGGTTTCGCCCTCGCCGTTGGCCACCTTGACGTTGACCAGACGAGCGTCTGGAGCGACACCGGTGAAGTGAGGAACCCCGGCGACCGGCGAGCCACCGTCGTTGCCGGCGATGATGCCTGCAAGGTGGGTGCCGTGACCGTAGAGGTCGATGTTCGATGTCGACGGGTCCTGTCCATCCGATGAGAGATCGGGGCCGTTGATGACCTTGTCACCGTCGAGGCCCTGCACCGGCGTGACACCGGAGTCGATGATGGCAATGTCGATGCCCTCACCGCTGAGGTTGCGCCGCGGACCGCGACGATCAACGGCGTAGCGGATGTTCGGAGTCCAACCTGCGAGGTCAGAGATCCAGGTCTGATCCTCGTCGATCACATCGGTGATGGCGGCGACTGCTCCGTTGAGAGCGTCGTCGGCCTCCTCGAGCTCGGCAAGCTGCTCCGGCGTTGCGTCGGCGGCGGCCTGCTCGATCAGCTCGTCTGCCGCTTCGATAGCGACTGCGAGTTCGGTATTGGCCTGGTCGACGGCGACCTCGTCGACGGCACCAGGAGTCTCGATCAGCGTCTCGACGAATTCGAGCTTGACCTCGGTCTCCTTCAATGCCGCGACCACGGCTTCGTCCTCGACGGACGGGGCAGCGATGACCTCAGGGGTGTAGTAGGTCTCCATCGACGTGCCCTCGAGGGGGTTGTCAGCGTAGGTGACCTCAGCAAAGGCGTCTGTCGCTTGACTGAGCTTGAGATCGGCGTTCTGAATGACAGCGGCAGCTTCCGCTTCGCCGGTGTCGCTCGTGCTGACCGAGTACTCGATGATGCCCAGGCCGTTGTTCACGGTCAGGGCAGCAGCGTTGTCCCAGCTTGCTTCGAGGAGCTGGATCTCCGGCTCAACATCGTTGGTCGGAACAACCGATCCGGCAACGAGTGCCGCCAACGCGACCCAGGTCGTGCCGATCAGTGCCCGTCGACGCTTGGGAGCCCACTGGCCTCCTGCTCGTCGATTCCATTGTCCGCCATTGCTGGCTTTTGGTCCCCAGGAGCCGCCCTGGGGTGTGTTTTCGTATGCCATGCAGTGGTCATCGCCACGACGGCAAATTTTCTATCTAGGCAGAATCACCTTTCCGTTGGGCCGGACGGCCTTTTGCCAGACCGAATCACTCAACGGTGGGCAGCAAAGAACGATGAGAGCAGCTCGCCGGCGGCCTCAGCCCGGATTCCGGCCGTGACCTCCACCCGGTGATTCAGACGAGGGTCGTCACACACGTTGTAGAGGCTGTAGCAAGCGCCGGCCTTGAGATCGGCCGCTCCGTACACCACCCGATCGATACGACTGTTCACCAACGCCCCGCCGCACATCAGGCACGGTTCGAGGGTCACGACAAGGGTGCAGCCATCCAGACGCCACGATCCCGTGACCACCGCTGCGTCGCGCAAGGCGAGCACCTCGGCGTGAGCCGTTGGGTCGCCGGTGAGCTCCCGCTCGTTGTGGCGACGGGCAATCACCTCACCGTTGCGAACGACGACAGCCCCAACGGGAACATCACCATGGGCTGAGGCCGCCGCTGCCTCTTCGAGGGCCAGTGCCATGCATTCGTCATCGTTCACGGTCCGGAACCTACCTCGAACCCCATGCGAGGGAATGAACCGGCCTCGAGGCCCGGTTGACTGTTGACGATGACTGCGACGGATCCTCACGTTCCAGCGCCCGCCGCGACCGGCGCACCACACGATTCCCCCACCTCGACGCTCTCCTATGCCGAGATGCGAGCAGCCACCGTTGCCCTGGCCGCCCCGCTCTCTGCGGAGGACCAGGTTGCCCAGTCGATGCCCGATGCCAGCCCAACCAAATGGCACCTGGCCCACACGACATGGTTCTTCGAGACGTTCCTGCTCTCGAGCCAGCCGTCGTACCGCGTCTTCGACGAGACCTTCACCTACCTCTTCAACTCTTATTACAACGCCATTGGCGAACGACAGCCTCGGGCCGAGCGCGGCCTCCTCACCCGTCCGGCCCTCACGACGGTTCACGAGTACCGGGCCCACGTCGATGAGGCCATGGCTCCGATCGTCGCCGCCCCCTCCGAGGAACAAGCAACGCTTCTCGAGCTCGGCATCCATCACGAACAACAGCACCAAGAGCTGATCCTGATGGACGCTCTGCACCTCCTTTCGCGCCACCCCTTTCCGACGCCATACACCACG
Source organism: uncultured Acidimicrobiaceae bacterium (assembly GCA_964648595.1). Classification (GTDB taxonomy): domain Bacteria; phylum Actinomycetota; class Acidimicrobiia; order Acidimicrobiales; family SZUA-35; genus SZUA-35. The sequence goes on along the minus strand of CAZYLX010000014.1, from coordinate 8,740 downwards.
GCGCCGCTCGAACCATCGGTCGAGCAAGATCAGAGATGGATCCGCTTCGGCAGTGACATGGCCGAGATCGGACACCACGGCAGCGGGTTCTCGTTCGACAACGAGCTCCCACGGCATCAGCAGTTGCTGACCGGCTTCGAGATCAGCAACCGCCTGGTCACCAATGCCGAGTTCGCCCAGTTCATCGCCGACGGGGGGTACCACAACCCAGGATGGTGGCTCAGTGATGGGTGGGCGGCCGTCTCAAACCGGCAGTTGAATCGGCCCATCTACTGGGACGAAGGAACCGAAACCCTGTTCGATCTCCACGGTACACACGAGATCGATCCTCATCAGCCAGTGAGCCATCTCTCGTTCTTCGAGGCCGACGCATATGCCCGCTGGGCTGGGGCTCGGCTGCCAACCGAGGCCGAGTGGGAGGTCGCAGCCCGCCAATCGGCCGCAGAAGACGGCGCGGCCCGTTATCGATCCGGGCCGACCCACCACCCGGTTGCCGCCACGCCTGGGACCACAGCGTTCATGGGAACATTGTGGGAATGGACCTCTTCGCCCTACATCGCCTATCCGGGCTTCCGGGCCGCGCCAGGGGCCGTCGGCGAGTACAACGGAAAGTTCATGAACAACCAGTACGTCCTTCGAGGCGGTTGCCACATGACCCCGCCCCATCATTCGCGGGTCACGTACCGGAACTTCTTTCCACCTCACACGGGTTGGCAGGCGTCGGGCCTCCGCCTCGCTCGCTGAGCGCTCGCGATCATGGACTACGACGGGTACTTCTTCGACTTCGATCACACGTTGTTCGATTCCGACGCGTCAGAGTCCTTGGCGTTCAGCCACGCATTGACGGCCAGCGGCATCGAACGAACCGACGATCTGTTCACGACGTACTCCGCCATCAACCGATTGCTGTGGGCCGATGTCGAGGCGGGCCGCTACAACCCGAACCAGGTACGGGAGCTTCGCTTCGTCAGGCTCGCCGATGAGGCGGTGCTCGATGTCGACCCTGCCGCGCTCGCCCGCGATTTCACGACCGGCATGCAGGAGTTCGGCGAGCTGTATCCGGGGGCACTCGATGTGCTCGAAACGTTGCGAGCCCGAGGCCCGCTCGCGTTGGTCACCAACGCCATCAGCGTCATTCAGCGACGACGCATCGAGCGGACTGGGCTCGATGCGCTGTTCGACGCGATCATGATCTCTTCCGAGATCGACATCTCGAAACCATCACCCGGGATCTTCGACCACGCGTTCGCCGAGCTGGCCGACCTCGATCGGGCCCGAACGCTGATGATTGGCGACAGCCTGACCTCCGACATGGCAGGCGGCGTTGCCGCCGGAATCAACACCTGTTGGTTCAATCAACACGGCAAACCAAACACGAGCTCACTCCCCCTCACTCACGAGATCGAGAACCTTGAACAACTGCTAGACCTCTGAGTCGTGTGGATTCTGGTGACGCTCGCCGCTGCGAGCTTTCAAATCGCTCGAACCTCTGAGCAACACCGACTCCGCGAGCTGCTCGGGGTTGCCGAGGCGGGCTATGTACGCTTCGTCTACGCGTTCCCCATGGCCCTCGTCGCTTCGGCGATCTGGTTCAGCTCCGAGGGGACCAGGCCTGCCCTCGGTCGCGAGTTCTGGTTGTGGGTGTTGACAGCCGGTGTCCTGCAGATCGTGGCGACCATGGCCTTGCTTCATGCGTTCCGCCTCCGAGATTTCGCCGTCGGAACGATTTACTCGAAGACCGAAGTGCTCTTTGTCAGTGCGGCGTCAGCGCTCTTCCTAAGCGAATCGATCGGTTGGCTCGGATGGATTGGTGCCCTGATCTGTGTCGTCGGCGTCGCATCGCTGGCCTCGCGAGGCTCTCTTTCCTCGATCGTGTCAGCAGGGCTCGACCCGGCGGCGTGGTACGGCATGGCGGCTGCGCTCGGATTCGGCATCACGGCCGTCGGAATCCGAGGTGCGTCTTCCAGCTTGGAAGGAACCGCCGTCGATCGGGCCGCAGTGACGCTGACGGCGATTCTGGGAATCCAGACTCTCGTACAGGGAACAGCGCTCACCATTTCACCGTCCTCGTCGGTTCGACGAGTGCTCATGGCGTGGCGTCGTGCCATCAACGTTGCCGTCCTCTCGCTGCTCGGCTCTGCTGCCTGGGCGTTGGCGATCACACTGGAGAACGCTGCAAAGGTCCGGACGCTCGGCCAAGTGGAGATCGTGCTGGCCTTCGCCATCGGCATTGCCGTCCACGGCGAGACCCATCGCAGAGCCGAATACCTGGCCGGCATCGCAACCGTCACAGGGATCGCCTTGATGGTCGTCGCCTAACGAAGAAACCCCCGGGCCGGCGGCTCGGGGGTTTCCCACGTCTCGAGACATCTTGGCGGAGGAGGTGGGATTCGAACCCACGGAAGGTCTCCCTTCACACGCTTTCCAAGCGTGCCGATTCGGCCGCTCTCGCACTCCTCCAATTGTGTCGCCGCGAGTTGCCTCGCCAACGAATTCGATAGGGTATCGGCCAACGCCTGTTCTGGCAGGTGGTGGTCAGACCCTGTGCGACTGAAGTCCGTGAACCGAGTCAGGGCCGGAAGGCAGCAGCTCTCAGCGGAACCTTCGGTGCGCCGCAGGTCGTCTGGCCGCCACTTGCGAGGACAGGCGTTCGTCGTTCCCAACCAAGCTCGGAATCGCCGCTTCTCGGCGTCGCTCGCATCACCCACGATTAGGATCGCAAGGTGGCCTACCAGTCCCTCTATCGCCGGTATCGATCGCAAACCTTCGCCGAGATCCTGGGGCAGGAACACGTCACCACCGCACTGAAGAACGCAGTCGCCGAAGGCCGAAACGGCCACGCCTATCTCTTCAGCGGCCCCCGCGGCACGGGCAAGACCAGCACCGCTCGCGTTCTGGCCAAAGCTCTCAACTGCCAGAACTTGGTCGACGGCGAACCCGATGGCACCTGCGACAGCTGCATCGACATCGAACAGGGCAAGTCATTCGACCTCCACGAACTCGACGCCGCGAGTAACAACAAGGTCGACGACATCCGCGAATTGATCGCAAAGGTCGCACTCGGCTCGCCGGGCCGAACGAAGGTCTACATCCTCGACGAGGTTCACATGCTGTCCTCGGGCGCCGAGAACGCGCTGCTGAAGACGCTCGAGGAACCGCCGGAACACGTCGTGTTCGTGCTGGCAACCACCGAACCCCACAAGGTCGTCGAGACCATACGAAGCCGAACTCAGCACTATGAGTTTTCGCTCCTGCCGGCCGCCGTCCTGGAAGGTCACGTTCGGCGAGTGATCACCGATGCCGGGCTTGACGTCGACGAAGACGGAATCCAGTACGCCTTACGCCAAGGCGGCGGCTCCGCGCGGGACACGTTGTCGGCGCTCGACCTCGTCGCCGCGGCCGGCGGTGTTCCTGAAGGCTCCGATGCCGGACGCGACATCGCGTTGGCGATCGGAGCGGGAGACGCGTCCGGAACTGTCCGGGCCGTCCAACACGCGATCAGCACCGGGCGGGAGCCGCGGACGATCGGCGAAGCCACCTTGCGGGTCCTGCGCAACGGATTCCTGGCCTCGATGGGAGCGCCCCACACCCAGCTCAGCGAGTCCGATCAGGCCGAGGCGGGGCAAATCGCCGAGGCGCTCGGAGCGGCAACCATCACTCGTTCGCTCGAGGTGTTGGGCCAAGCCCTCGTCGAGATGCGTCAGGCAGCTGATCCTCGAGTGCCACTCGAGGTTGCCCTGTTGCGGCTGGCCAGACGCGAAGGAAGCGACACCGCGGCCCTCGTGCAACGCATCGAGGCGCTCGAGCAGCTGGTAGCCCAGCTGACCTCCGGTGCCGGCGCACCAGCCACTGGAGCGAGCACAACCCAACCTGTAACCCCCGAGCAAGCAGCACCCCAACCTGTAACCCCCGAGCAAGCAGCACCCCAACAGGCTCCACCGACTGCCACTCGGCCTTCGGCGCCCCCTCCGACAGCGCCTCCTCCAGCCCCGGTGCCACCTGTCCCCGAGCCAGCACCGGCCACAGCACCAGCGGCCCTCTCCCCAGAGCCAGCACAGGCGGCACCAGCTGGCGGATCGATCACCTTCGATTCCCTTGTTGCCGCATTCGATGGCGCATTGCTAGACGGGCTCGAACAACGGGTACGCACCCGATTCCGCAGTGGCCGTTTCCTCAGCGTCGATGGCGATGTCGCCGTGTTCGGTGTTCCGAACGCTCACTATCAGCCGAGAGTCGACGAGGTGAAGACCGACGTCGAACAAGCGATCCAGACGATGTTCGGCAACTCGGTGACCATCGAGGTCGTCGTCGACGGAAACGCGGCGCCACCGCCGGGTGCTCGCTCGGCGGCCTCCGCACCGCCTCCACCTGCCGCGAGCACCGAGACCGAGATCGCCGAGGTGGGTGACGTGAACGAACTGGCTGACGCGAAGAACATCGCAGCGAGCGGAATCGATCGCATCACACAAGCTTTCCCGGGCGCCACCGTCGTGCCCCCACCCAACAGCTAGGAGTCGCTCATGTCCGATCAAGGTGGTTTCGATCTCGGCGGTCTGCTCGAGCAGGCGCAGGCCATGCAACAACAAATGGCCGAGGCGCAAGAAACGCAGGCGAACACCGTCGTCGAGGGAACGTCTGGCGGTGGGATGGTTTCGATCCAGATGACCGGCGCTGGTGAATTCCGCTCCGTCTCGATCAAGCCAGAAGCGATTGAAGACAGCGATGTCGAAATGCTCGAGGATCTCGTCCTCGCGGCCCTTCGCGATGCTGCGGCCAAGGTCATGGAGATCCAACAGGACTCGATGGGCGAATTCGAGATGCCTGACATCGGCGGTCTCGGCGGCCTGCTCGGCGGGTCGTGAGCCCATACGCAAAGCCGCTCGAGATTCTCATCGACGAACTCGGTCGGCTACCCGGAATCGGACCCAAGTCAGCACAACGTGTTGCGTTCTACCTACTGAAGGTCGATCGCGTCGACGCCCAACGCCTGGCCGACGCCATCGTCGATCTCAAGGACAAGGTGTCATTCTGCGAGACCTGCTTCAACGTCTCAGAAGGCGCGACTTGCGGGATCTGTACCGATCCTCACCGCGATCAGCACGTCCTCTGTGTGGTTGAAGAACCGAAGGACATCGCGGCAATCGAGAAGACCGGTGCCTTCAACGGGCGCTACCACGTATTGATGGGCGCCATCGATCCGCTGAACGGGATCGGCCCCGAGCAGTTGAAGATCCGGGAGCTGGCTCTCCGAATTGCCGGTGACGACATCAACGAGGTCATTCTCTGCACAAACCCCAACCTCGAAGGCGAAACCACCGCGGCGTACATTGCCGCGAAAGTGCTCAAGCCTTTCGAGATCACGGTGACCCAGTTGGCCAGCGGCCTGCCGGTCGGCGGAGATCTCGAGTACGCAGACGAGTTGACGCTCGGCCGAGCCTTGGAGGGCCGTCAGTCCCTGCGCTGAGCGGCGACAGCCCGAGAGTCAGCGGGACTCGAAAAGCGAAGAGCCCTCCGGGTCGGCGGAGGGAGCCAACTCGGAGGAAGAAGATCAACATGTTGCGGTGTCCTGATGACCGTGGCGCGGGCGGATGGTTGAAACGATCACCCGAACACCGCAACATGTTGTTACGAATACGTTACAACAGTGACGGAATGGTGACAAGTGTTTCTTTTTGTCACATTTGAGAAGGACTCGATCGAGAGGGTTTGTCGAACCGCTCATCCTGCAACCGGCAGATCGTCAGCTGACGAGACCGAGCAGCAGTGCGTCACCCTGGCCACCGCCGCCACAGAGCGCTGCCGCTCCAACGGCCACCTCACGTCGACGCATCTCGTGTAGCAAGGTCAGCGCGAGGCGATTGCCCGACGCCCCAATCGGGTGGCCCAGTGCGATCGCTCCGCCATTCACGTTCACGTTCTCATCGGTGAGACCGAGATCATCCATGCTGGCCAACGCGACGGCAGCAAAGGCCTCGTTGATCTCGAAAAGGCCGACGTCATCGAGGGTGAGTCCACTGCGCTCGAGGGCGTCGTTGATCGCTCTCGATGGCTGATTGAGCAAGGACGCATCGGGTCCTGCCACTTGGCCGTAGCCCAGGATCTCGCCAAGCGGTGTCACTCCGTGCGCCTCGGCTCTGGCCCGACTCATGACAACCACGGCCGAACCGCCGTCGGAGATCTGCGAGGCGTTGCCGGCGGTGATGTTGCCTGACGAATCAAACGCCGGTCGGAGCGCCCCCAACGATTCCGCCGTGGTCCCGGGCCGGATTCCCTCGTCAAGTTCAACCACGATCGGCTCACCCCGTCGCTGTGGAACAGCAACGGCGACGATCTCGTCATCGAATCGGCCGTCCTTCTGAGCAGCAGCCGCCCGGTCATGCGACTGCGCTGAGAACTCGTCCTGTGGTTCCCGCGCCAGGCCGAGGGACGCGGCGTATTTCTCAGTGCCGGCACCCATCGCACATGCATCGAATGCGCAGAACAGGCCGTCATACATCATGGAGTCGACCACGGTCTTGTCCCCGGCGCGGTAGCCCGCACGCGCCCCCGGCAAGAGGTAGGGGGCGTTGGTCATCGACTCCATGCCACCGGCAACCACGACATCCGCCTGTCCGGTTTGAATCAACATGTCGGCGATCTGAATGGAATTGAGTCCCGAAAGGCAGACCTTGTTGATGGTCGTCGCTGGGACGGTCATCGGCATGCCGGCGTTCACTGCGGCTTGTCGTGCCGTGATCTGGCCCGCGCCTGCCTGTAATACCTGGCCCATCACCACATAGTCGACGTCTTCTGCGCTGATTCCCGATCGGTCGAGAGCAGCCGAGATGGCGAACCCACCAAGATCGGTACCAGAGAGCGAAGCAAAGGCACCGCTGAGCTTTCCGATTGGCGTGCGAGCGCCAGCGACGACATAGGAACCAGGCATGAGCATCTCCTCGAGTGACGACCCCTGAGAGTCTGCCGCACAAGGGCCGCCAATGCCTTCGCGATCGGGATCGGTTCAAGCCCGACCGAGATGTTCCTGGCCGGGGTCGTTGTCAGTCCTGCTCGCGAGCAGAGTCGACCGCTTCCTGCATCGCTTCCCGAACCAGACGGGCAAGAGCATCCTCTTCTGTCCGGCCTTCAGGGTCTTCGCCATCGTCGTCAGAGAGAGCATCAGCGAGCGTCGCGGCACCGAAACCATCCTCGGCCGAACGCTCGGTAGCTCGATCTTCGTCGTGCGCTAAGCCTTCGGCGGGCTCGACAACGACGTGCTCTGTGACCTCGAACGCGGTTGACGATTGGCCCTCGACAGAGCCCTGTTCGTCGCTATCCGATTGGGCCCCGCTGTCGACCACGGGAGCAAACGAGCCAGCAAGGATCGAACGCTCGCCCGCTGGTTCTTCTACAGCACCAGGTCCGAAGAAGTCGGACAATGAGTCGTCCTCGGCCCCATCACCAAACTGTTGGTTCGCTTCGGCGATATCAGCTTCGAAAGCCTCGCGACCGATCGAGGTCTCGTCTCCGGTGGGGTCGCCGGGCGAAGAGACGTCTGTGTCGATCACCTCGGCATCGACGACAGCGGTATCCACTACCGCGGTGTCGATCGCATCAGAGACGACGTACTCATCATCGGCGCCGGGCGCCGAATACAGCTCTTCGTGGCGACGCTCGGCCTCCTCGATCACTGCAGGTGCCGTTGCGGCATCGAGTGCGGGGGCGGGCTCGGAATCCAAACGATTGAGTGCACCAGAGAGCTCGGTCTGAGCTCGGACGATTCGTTCCCGAGAGGCGATCTCGGTATTGCGCAGAACGTCGATCCGGGTTTGGGCCTGTTCGTAGTTCGAGCGCACCTTCGTGCGGATGATCTCGTCTGCCTCCTGCTTGATGAACTCGCTCTGCGTGCGAGCCTGCTCCAACAGGTTGGACACCTCGGATCGCACGTCTTCGAGCTCAGCTCGAGCGGAGAGGCGATCGTTCTCGGCCTCTTGCCGGAGACGTTCCGCTTCTTCGGATTCTTCGGCGATCGACGCCGCACCCTCGGCTCGCGCTTCCTGGCGGACGGCGTCGGCGTCCTGCGCCGCTGCAGAACGCAGCGACTGGATCTCATCGATCGAACCCACGCGGTAGGTCTCGACCTCAGCCTCGACCGCGGCGCGTGCTTCAGAGAGCGTCGATTCCTGCTCGAGTCGTGCGTTGGCGAGCCCGGCCATCACCTCGTCGTGATACTCGTCGGCTTCTTGACGAATCGCCCGAGCCTCGGACAACAGCTCGGCGGCATGGTCCCCGGCATCGGAACGGACCTGATCCGCATCGGCTTGCGCCGCGGCACGCGTCTCTTCCGACTCCAGCTGGGCAGACGAGCGCATGTCTGTCGCCGATTCGTCGGCGCTGCGGAGGAGATCGGCAATTCGATCACCCAACGCCCCGTAGCGATCAGCGATCGACTGCTCGGCATCAGCCAGCGATACAGCTGGTGATCCGTCGAGACCATCATCAGCCGCAGGCTCATCGATCAGAAGCTCATCGTCGACCGAACCGACGGCTGTGTCTTGATCCTCGTTGAATGGTGCAGCGTCCAGTCCATCGCCGACATCACGATTGCCCTCATCGATGACCGGTGCTGACGCCGACGCGAGTTGTTCCTCGGTCGCCGTGAGCTTTTCGTGCAGCTCGCGGGAGGAGTCGGCCACTTTGAACAGGAACGAGCGGACCTCGTCCTTGTCATAGCCTCGCAAGGCATTGCCAAACGTTCGGTTTT
>CAZYLX010000013.1:0-16343 GCA_964648595.1 uncultured Acidimicrobiaceae bacterium | reverse complement strand
GGCCACACACCGGATCACCTGTGTCTCCTCGACGCTGACAACGGCCTCATGATCAGTGGCGACCACATCCTCCCCACCATCACACCCCACATCTCCGGCATGGGAGCCACCGTCGATCCACTCGCCGACTTCTTCGGCAGCCTCGACCGGATGCAATCGTTCGACTCCGTGCGAACCGTGCTACCCGCTCACGGTCTCGTATTCGATGACCTCGCCGGCCGGGCAAAGGCCATCCGCGAGCATCACGAAGAACGCCTCACAATCTTGCAGGACGCTTCGGACGAGATCGGCAACGGGACCGTCAACGACTACATGAAGGCGCTGTTCAAAGAACGCTCATGGGGCTCGATGGCCGAAAGCGAAACGTACGCCCACCTCGAGCACCTTCGGCTGCTGGGCTCGGCCACCGTCTCGATCGATGAGCAACAGTTGCGCTACGAGCTGCACTGACGCTGTTGCCGATCTCCTGGCGAAGGTCGAGGCCGGTCTGCCGTACCGAGGCTGACCACACGAGCAGGACCGGCCTGCGCGTCGGTCCCGGTTTCACGAGTTGATGGTGGTGGAAGCACGACGTTCCGATCCGGGCACAACGCGTCTTGACATCTAATTCAACGAGCGTAGAGTAACAATTCAACAAACGTTTCATTGAGGAGTGCGCCTCATGAAGGCCATGATCCTGAAGGAGTTCCGGCAGCTGCGGCGCGATCGGCGAACGGTGGCCCTGATGATCGGCCTACCACTGATGATGCTCATCGTGTTCGGCTACGCCGCCCGCTTCGACGTCTCCAACGTCGACACGGCCGTGGCCGGGTCTGGCGCCGAAGCATTCGCCGCCTCTCTTCCGGAGTTCTACACCGTCGTCGACGTCGACCCGGACCGCACGCGCGAGAGCGCCGAGGATCTCCTTCGTAATGCCGAAGTCCAGATCGCCTTCGTGACCGGAACCACTCCGGTGACCATGCTGATCGACGGAAGCGAACTGTTCTCCGCTCAAGCAGCGCTGCGCAACCTGCCGGACCAAACCCAACCGGACATCTTGTTCAACCCGCAACTCGACACGACCACGGTGATGGTCCCGTCGCTGATCGGTTTCATCATGCTGTTCGTTGGTGTGGTGATCACGAGTCTCGGCGTCGTCCGCGAACGCGAGCAGGGAACACTCGAACAGCTGGCCGTCATGCCCCTGCGACCCTGGGATGTGATGGCAGGAAAGATCGTGCCCTACTTCGTCATCGCGCTGTTCGACATGATGCTTGTCACTGTTGCGGGGCTGCTGCTCTTCGATGTCCCCTTCAACGGTTCTGTACTGCTGTTCGCTGCGTTCGTGTTCGTCTTCCTCTTCGTCGTGCTCGGCCTCGGTGTCGCCATCTCGACCGTCTCGAAGAGCCAGGGTGAAGCAATTCAGCTGGCGATCATGGTGCTGCTACCCCAGATCATGTTGTCCGGAATGATCTTCCCGCTCAGCTCGGCGGCAACCGTCATCCGCTGGATCGGCTACCTGTTCCCACTGACCTGGTTCATCCAGGGCATGCGAGGTGTCTTCCTCCGAGGTTCCGACGTCAGCGCCTTGATCAACTCGCTCGCCATCCTCGTGTTCATGGCCATCGTGGTGTCCGCGGTCGCCCTGTTCCGGTTCCGGCAAGATCTCGCACCGAAGCAGCGCACCGACGATCCGGGCCAGCTTCCCGAGCCGCTCGTCACCTCATGACAACGTTCTCGGCCGACGATCTCACCGTCACGTACGGGACCAACACCGCACTCGCAAAAGTGTCGATCACACTCGAACGCGGGCAGGTCCACGGGGTCATCGGCGGTGACGGCGCCGGCAAATCCACGCTGCTCAAGGTGCTGGCCGGGCTCGACGTCGGCCAGACCGGCGCCATCCACCTGCCTCCCGCCAACAGAATCGGCTACGTGCCGTCGACCGGCGGCATCTTCGGGGATCTCACGGTCGACGAGAACATGGAGTTCGTTGCCTCGGCCTACGATCTTGGTGGCTGGGAAGCCCGGGCGTCGATGCTGCTCGAGCGGGCGGCCATCGGTCGCTTCGGGAAACGGGTCGCCAAACAAATGTCCGGGGGCGAGCGTCGCAAACTCGCCGGCTGCCTCGCCCTTCTCCACGAGCCCGAGTTGTTGGTGCTCGACGAAGTCACCACCGGTGTCGACCCGGTCAGCCGCATGGAACTCTGGCGTCTCGTTACCGGCTCGGCCGCCGGTGGCGCAGCCGTCGTCGTCGCAACGACCTACCTCGACGAGGCAGAGCGCATGGCGTCGGTTCTCCTGCTGGATCGCGGCCAGGTGCGCGCATCGGGACCACCGGCCGAGATCGTCTCGACAACCCACGGGTCCGTCGTGATCCTGGATGCCCCCACCGACCCGTCACGGGCTTGGCGATCCGGGCGACGATGGCGCCAATGGTCGGCCGACGAGATCGAGAACCATGCCGCCGTCCCGGGTGAATGGGCGGAACTCGGCCTCGAGGACGCAGCAATCATCCGGGAACTCGAGGCTGGCGACACCATCGGCGAGGAGCCAACGGTGCTCACCACGTCGCCGGCCACCACGACACCGAGGTTGGGCAAGCCGCCGATCATTGCTCGCGGCGTCTCCAAGACATTCGGTTACTTCACCGCTGTCGACAACATCGACCTCGATCTCGACTCAGGCGAGATCGTTGGCCTTCTCGGAGCGAACGGCGCAGGCAAGACCACAGTGATCAAGATGGTGCTCGGCCTCCTACTGCCCACCCACGGAGACATTCGACTCTTCGGTGAACGAGCGAGCCGCGAACAGCGGCGGAACATCGGGTACGTCCCCCAGAACCTCGGTCTGTACGGCGATTTGACGGCGCACGAGAATCTCGAGTTCCGGGCCGAGATCTTCGGATCGGCTGTCGATGACGACGGATCGTCGAACGGTCGACTTCTCGCCGAAGAGCCCCTCGGAGTCCAACGCCATTTCGCCTTTCGTGCCGCAACACAGCACCATCCCGATCTGCTGATCCTCGACGAACCGACGTCTGGGGTTTCGCCCCTCGCTCGAAGCCGCCTCTGGGACATGATTCACGCCCGGGCCGACGACGGCGTCGGGGTGCTCGTGTCGACCCACTACATGGACGAAGCGGTGCAGGCCGATCGCTTGATCGTGCTGTCGAACGGCAGGCTCGTTGCGTCAGGAACGGTTGATGACGTGTTGAGCGATCGCACGGTGATGGAGATCGAGGCGGACAACTGGGCTTCGGCGTTCGCAGCAGTCGATCGGCCGGGCCGGTCGTTGCGCCTTGCGGGACGCACCGTTCGTGTTCTCGGGATCGATGACGACCAGCTCCGTTCCGAGCTCCAACACGCCGGCGTCACGGCGGAGATCCGCACGTCCCCGGCCACGCTCGAAGAGGTACTCATCGAGCTCGACACCATCGAGCACGCGAGCCTATGAACAGTCCGAACCGGCCGGTTGGACGGCGACCAGGCAATCCCCAGGACACCCGCGACGACATCCTCGCTGCGGCACAACAGCTCTTCGCCGAGAACGGCTACGAACGAGCAACGATCCGAGGAATCGCCTCTACCGCAGACGTCGACCCTGGCCTCGTGATCCACCACTTCACGAACAAGACGGCGCTCTTCGCCGCAGCACATGCCCTGCCATTCGACCCGGCAACCATGCTGGAACACGTCGCTGAGCTACCGGTCAAGCAGCGCGGTCGCGAAGTCGCTCGCATCTACCTCTCGATGACAGATCGGCCCGGCTCAGCGGCAGTGTCGCTGCTCCGCGGGGCGGCGACCAACGACCGCGCAGCCCAAATGCTCGGCGAATTCATCACCTCGGTCTTTCTCGCTCACGTCGACACCCTTATGACGGGCCCCGATCGCCGCCGGCGGCTCGCTCTCGTCGGCGCCCACCTGATGGGTATCGCAGTGGCAAGGAACATCGTGGGGATCGGGCCACTGAGCGATGCCTCGGTCGATGAGCTCGTCGAACTGGTGGGGCCGGCGATCCAGCAGTACTTCGACCAGAGCTGAGTGGCCGTCAGACAATGAAGGCTCCGCCGGCATCGCTCGTGATCAACCGATCCTGGCCGACTGGCCGCCATCAACGGGCAGGATCACACCGGTGACAAACTTGGCCTCGTCAGACGCAAGGTAGAGGGCGGCATATGCGGTGTCCCATGCCGTGCCCTGGCGCTGGCCATAGGGAACCTGTCGATCGCGAGACACTCGCAGGTCGTCGGGATCGAGCCCCTGTGCCGCGCTGTGCCCGCCAATGGCCATCGGCGTGTCCATCAAGCCCGGCATGATCGCGTTCACCCTGATTGCGTGGCGGAAGTTCGCAGTTGCCAGATGGTGAGTGAGCGCGTTGACGGCTGCCTTCGAAGACTTGTAAGCCGCCATCGGTGCTGAGGCCACCGCCGCGACCGAGGACACGTTGACGATCGCCCCGCCGCCTACGGCTCGCATGACAGGGATCACATGCTTGCAAGTGAGGTACATGCCGGTGACATTGACCTCGAAGATCCTGTCCCACACATCCCGATCAAGGCCCGTCACGCCTCCGTCGCCGGTGCCGATCCCGACGTTGTTGTGCAAGATGGTCGGCGCACCGAACTCATCACGACACGCATCGGGGAGAGCTCGAACTTCGTCTTCGTTCGTGATGTCCACCTGTGCAGCAGCGGCGGACCCACCGGAGGCAACGATGAGGTCGACAGTGGCCTGGGCCGCGGCGATGTCTCGGTCGACCGCGAGCACCGACGCACCCTCTCGGGCGAAGAGCAGAGCTGTTGCCCGACCATTGCCGATGGTCTGGTCGTCCGGCCCGCTCCCGGGGGATTGCCCCGCACCGACCACGATGGCCACACGACCCTCCAGACGATTCGATCCCGCTCGATCGGCAAGTGGATCACTCACAGCAGCGCGCCTTCTCTCGATGTAGTGGACCGTGCATCAGCGTGGTGGTCTTCGAGCTCTAGTTCAACTCGACAAGCCGCCATCCCGACCGACGTCCGAGAGCGCCGGCCTGTCTGGAGACGGCGGAGCTCGTTCGAGGCGAAGGTCGACGAGCCGATTTCCACCACGCCGATGCGACGCAACGGGAAAGCCTCGAGTCAGCCATCGATGATGCGTGGAACACGTTGGGACCGATCGGCACAGCTCAACCACATCACCCCAAAACGACCACTGACCGGCAATGTGCCGGTCAGCAGCCAAGGGGATCTGATCCCAGAATGATGTCAGTTCACGAGTTCAGACGAGGGCTGATCCTTGCTCTCCGACTTCTTCTCGTCCGTCAGGTCGATGCCCTTGGTCGTACCCGAGGAGGCAGCTCCCTTCGGGCCGAGCGCCATCATCAAGATGCCGAAGAGCAACAGCACAGCGCCGATGGCGATCGCGGTGTACGGGAGAACCTTCCCGACCCAGAACAGCAGGGTCTGAGCATCTTCTGCTTCGTCGACGGCGTCAACGATCGACGCATCGGACAGCTCGTACGTGAGGTTCATCACCTCGGTCACCGGGATCACCTGGTCGCCGACGCTGATCACTGCGACCCGGGACTCGACTTTGTTGTAGTCGACGAGCATCCCCGAGTCGGGTTCGACTTGATATGCCGTTTCATAGCTGTAGGTGTAGGTCAGCGGAACTGGATCAGGCAGTGTCGGCAGGAGCTGCGCGAACTGCGCCACCGCCTCCTCGGGAAGCCCAAGCGCCGGCAACAGCCCCTGGATCAGGGCCTGGGGCAGCGCTGCTGGGAACGACTCGAGCAGGACCGGGTCGGTGATGACGTCGGGCCCGGATGCCGCACTGAACTCGTAGGTGGCGAGGCCGTTCACTTCGGACGTCCCCACATAGGCGAGTGTGTTCAACTCCAGCGTGTCGCCGTTGAAGCCGAGGTAGTCCTGCTGCTCGGTTCCGATCGGGAAGCCGACGACGAGGCCTTCACGATCGACCACTCGATCGTCGTCGGTGAAGTTGTCGATGTGCTCCATGGATTTGCGGTCGATGGTGTAGACGTCTTCGCTGGCCTGGATAGGGCCGGCCGGTCCGTTCAACACCGATACGTCACTCACAAGGGCGCTGCTGCCGTCGACTTCCACCGTCTCGACGACTCGATCGATCGTGATGGGTACGTCCCGCAGAAAGACGTTCGCCAGATCGCCGGTCGCGAGAGCTTCGGCGTTGAGCATCACGCTCAAGTCGCCCTCGTACACGCGGGTGCGCTCGACATCGTCGGGGAACTGTGCCTGTGCGGGAATCACGGCGAACTGCAGCACCATGCCCACCAACAGAATGACCGCTCCTGCGATCATGGACACGGTCGCAAGCTTTCGGCTCTTCATTGCCCTCTCCTTCACGTCTCGAGACGCACGGCACTTAGAGCACGTGCGTCGATTTACTCTCTCCAACCTGGTCCCGCACGCCATACCCCACAAGGGAACAAGGTCCCGACAGGGCGACCTGTCAGACGGCGTCACACTACCCGTGCAACCCTCCGACACGCCTAGTCAGAGGCGAACGGTGGGTACTCGTCGGTGAGGAGCAGAGCATAGGCCTGGAATCGGATTCCGACCCGGTTGAGCTTCATGACCCAGGAGCGAAGGCCCTCGGGCCAGCTGCCGGTGAACAGGATCGCGAAGAATGCGAGGAACCAGCAGATCATTCCGACGAAGCCGATGAGCATCGCGTAGAACACAGCGGGAATCAGCCAGAAGATACGGAGGCCGACCGTGAGTCGGTTTCGGTTCTCGAGCGCCGGTGTGACGTTCACAGCAACCGGGCTTCCGCCAGGGTCCTCGGGGGTCATCGTGAAATCAAACGGCGGAAACTCCTCGTACATGAACCCGGCGTAGAGCTGAGCTCGCGCCGTGTAACGCAGGATCATGACCTGGAAGTCAGCCAGCCCTTCCGGAAGCTTCCCGGTGAACAGGATCACGAACCACGAGATGAACGCGACGGCGCCCGATACGTAATCAAGCGCGCCGGCGACGATCAGGTGCGGGATGGCCAGAAACCAGTGCACGAGCGGCCGCCAGTTGTCCATCTTGGACGGAGTCTCGACGGTGATTGTTGCGGGGTACATGTGCCCTCCTCTGTTTACATGTCGAAGTAGTTCAACATAGGAACGGGAACCCTGCTCACCAAGGGACCTTTGACATCTTTTCCTGACGCGTTCACCGGCTGCGCCGCAACAGCACCAGGGTCACGCAGACCGAGATGATGCTGGCCAGCACCTGCCCGCCTCGCGCGAGGCGGTTCACGTCTGTTGCCGGCTTCCACTCGACCGCGCCGTCCCGGACCTCGTAGACACCAACGGGAGCGGCGCCAACACCGAAACCGCCCCCGAACCCTCCACCGCCGTTGTCGTTGTCATCGCCGCCACCTCCACCGGTTCCCCCGCCGACTTTGGCAACGGGGATGATCGTCGTCTCGCCAACCTCGTAGGCCTCGCCGAACACCCGCCGCACCGTCACGAGGTCACGTAACCCAGCGAGGTTCTCGCTCAACGCTTCCGCTGCTCGATCGACTGCACCTGTCGCCATGGTGATCCTCCACATTCGTTGGAGGCCGACCCTACGGCGAAGCCCACCTCGTGTGCACGGCGACCTACGATCTCGATTCGACGCAACTGGAGCAGAACGTGACCTCACCCCACCCCATCACTCTCGAAGACGTCGACGCTGCAGCAGCGCGCATCGCTCCCTTCATCCACCGAACCGAGATGTTGCGCTGCGCCGCGATCGACCGGCTCGCAGAGGCAAAGGTACATCTGAAGGCAGAGCACCTGCAACGCTCGGGATCATTCAAAGCACGTGGGGCCCACAACAAGTTGCTGACGCTGGGCCAAGCGGCCAAGGAACGAGGAGTTGTTGCGGTCAGTTCAGGCAACCACGCAGCTGCCGTCGCGTGCGCCGGTCAGCGGCTGGGAGTGAACGTCGACGTTTACATGCCTCACGATGCGCCGGCTCTCAAACAACGAGTGACCGAGGCGTACGGCGCGACGATTCATCACTTCGATCGCCGAACTGACAACCGGGCCGAGCTCATGGCAAGCCACGTCGAGCGTTTCGGTTCGCTCCCCGTCGAGCCATATGACGATCTCGCCGTCATGGCCGGCCAAGGAACCATCGCTCGGGAAATGCTGGAGGACGCAACCATCGACACGCTGGTGGTCCCGATGAGCGGCGGCGGCCTCAGCGCCGGATGCGCCGTGGCGGCAAGCGCGTTGCGGCCAGACGTTCGCATCGTCGGGGTCGAGCCGGTGGTCGCAGACGACACGTCACGCTCCTTCGCTGCCGGCGAGCGCGTCACCATCGATCAGCCGGACACGGTTGCCGACGGACTCGCCGTCACGGCGCCCGGCCGTCTCACCTTCCCCATCAACCGAGATCTCGTCGACGAGGTCGTCACGGTCACCGAGGCGGAGATTCTCGATTCCTGTGTGTTCTTGTTCGAGCGGGCCAAGCAGGTCGTTGAGCCAAGCGGAGCTGCAGCACTGGCCGCGGTGATCGGCGGACTCGTCCCCGGCAACGACATCGGCGTGGTGCTGTCGGGCGGCAACATCGATCTGGCCCAATTGGCCGCCCTGGTCTCGGGCCGGCGCGCCGGTTCGTGAACGATCAGGCGGCCGCGCCGAAGGAGTTGGAACCGAACTGATCGGCGATGAACTGGGCGACATCGCAGGCACACCCGTGCCCACAATCGGTCTGCGCTGTTGTCGATTCGGTCCCTCGCTCGACCAAAGCTCGAGTTCTCGTCGCCTGGCGGTCTGCCGGGACCGCGAACCATCGGCCCTCGAACACGGTGCCCTCGATGCAGATTCGCCCCAGGTCGGTCGGATCGACTTCGAAGGGGTCGTCGGCCAGCACGGTGAAGTTGGCGATCTTGCCAACGGCAATGGAACCAAGATCGCCTTCTCGACGCCATGAATGTGCTGCACCGATGGTCACAGCTTCCAGTGCGTGCTGCACAGAAATTCGTTGCTCCGGAGCCGCGACGCGGCCGGACACCGTGATGCGATTCACCCCGAACGACACCATGGCCATCGGGTCGCTCGGTCCCATGGGGAGGTCGGAATGGAACGACAGCGGGATGCCTCGATTGACGACGGACGCCGCTCTCACCATTGCATCGGCGCGATCTGGACCAAGCCCGACCTCTGCGTACTTGTCAGCGAAGCCGACCGGGTAATACGGATTGGCCGAGACGACCGCGCCGAGCCGTGCGATCCGATCGACCTGCTCCTCGGTCGAGTTCGCGAAGTGCACGATGACCGTCCGATGATCGATACGAGGATGGCGTCGCATCGCGTCATCGATGATGTCGAGCAGCACGTCGAGACCAAGGTCGCCGTTCACATGGATGTGGATCTGCCACCCCGCGTTCCAGTACTCGTCGAACACACGCCGCAGCTCGTCCGGCTCCATGATCCACTCACCGTGATGGTCCGGATCGACCTGACCATCGGCGCCGAGATAGCCATCACGCATCTGCATCATCTGGGAAATGATGGCTCCGTCGGCGAACAGCTTGACTTGGCCGTCGACAACGCTGACCTTTCCCTCGGGAGCCTTCGCCACCTGCGCCCGCGCATCATCGATGAGCGCCGACGAATCGAGTTTGCGAACCGACTGGGTCCGCCCATCAACCAGGAACGTCGATGTGAACGGCACGTCGTCGGCACCGAGGATCTCCTGATAGAGCTCCCACGGCTCGATCTGCCACGAGATGCCCGGCTCGTTGATGGCCGTGACCCCATGCATGTGGAGGTAGTCGACCATCTGGCTGAGGCCGGTCCGGAACCGAGCCTCTGTCAGGAACCGGGGCATGAGATGACGGGAGAGGACCACCATCCAGCCGTTCTCCCAGAAATGGCCACGGTCGAGGTCGACCATGTCGCTGGCAGCGCCGTAGCCAGACATGTTCTCCTCCGTGAGGCCGAGCTCGGCGATGGCGGCGGAGTTGAGGAACCACTCATGGCACGAGCGTTGCCAGACTGCCGTCGGACGGTCGCCAACGATCGCGTCCAGGCGGCTTCGGCTCAGTTCGCCATGCCAAAGGCTGTGGAAGCCCCAAGAGAACAACCACTCATCGGACCCGAGTCCCTCATGTGAGACCTCCAGCCGGTGGTCGTACTCCGCCGCGGAAACCGCAGCGCGGAAGATCCGGTCGGGAAGGACCCATTGTTCTGGCGCGATCACTTCGGTCGTCAGCGTGCTGGCTCCGAGGAGCGGATGAAGGTGCTGATCAATCAACCCAGGGACGACGACGGACTCGGCGAACCGGTCGTCGAGCTCTGCGGGCTGATCGCCGATGGCTTCCATGACGTCGTCGACCGAGCCAACGGCGACAACTCGACCGGCAAAGACCGCTACGGCCTCGGCTCGTGGCTGTTCGGGATCCATCGTGATGATCGACCGTCCGCGAAAGACGGTCACCACGTCGGTAGCGGAATCAGAGGTGGGCACGGCTCGAAGGTAGACCCAGGCGGGTCAACCGGCAATCAGAGCCGAACGGAGCAGAGGCCTCCCACGCGATTGAACGGATTCGCATGGGGTCGAACGGCCTGGCAGCATCATCCGACACGATTGATCAGGAGTACAGATGTCCGGTGATGCAGCAATGCGGGAGTTCGGCGCCGCCTCGCCGGTACCCGAGTTCGACAACCCGGCATTCACGCCGCTTGGCAAACCGCTGTCCGAAGCACGAGTGGCCATCGTGACATCCGCTGCGCTGTACCGACCCGATGATGAGGCATTCAGCCAAGGCGATACGTCGTATCGATCGATCGATCGCTCCGACCGCGACCTCGTCCTCGGTCACTGGAGCCCGAACTTCGATCGCAGCGGCTTCCAGCTCGACCTGAATGTCGTCTATCCGATCGATCGGCTCGAAGAGCTCGCGAGCCAGGGCGTCATTGGAAGCGTTGCTCCTCGCCACTACGCATTCGCCGGCAATCAGCCGGACACCGTCAGCGAACTCCGCCTCGACACTGGTCCGGCATGCGCAGCTGACATGATCGCTGACGACGTCGACGTCGTGATCCTCACCCCCGTTTGACCTCTCTGCACGCGCACCGTGAGTGCGCTCGCCCACGTCTTCGAAGCCGCCGGCCTCTCCACCATCGTGCTCGCCTCGATGAAGGAAGTTGCGGAGCGCATCGCTCCACCTCGCACCCTCTATTGCGAGTTCCCTCTGGGCCGCCCGCTCGGTCACCCCGGCGATCCCGAGTTCCAGCTCGACGTCCTCAAGCGCGGGCTTGCACTACTCGACGCGACCGAGCCAGTACTCGAAACCCATCCGGTGGTCATCGACTCAGACGAAACGCCGCTGTCCTGCACGATCCCACCGCGCTTCGATCCCGACCTGCCGCCAGCAGTCGACGAAGCAATCGGCCTCCGAGCGGCCTACGACCGGGCGTTGGTCAAACGAGGGGTGACCTCGGTCGGTCGCGTGTTCGATGCCGACGGTGTGCCCGGAGCACTCGACGTGCTCCATCAGTGGGCTGAGGGTGCGTCCTGGACCGAGGTGCCGCTGCCCGGCAAGAACACTGTTGCTGTCGCCCATGACATCCGCACCTACTACGAGGAGGCGGCGCTCGAGTTGGCCACCGGGCCGGTTCCCGGCGGCCGCGCCGCGGAAGCTTGGTTCTTCGAAGTGACCGAGGCCGGCAAAACAGTGTTGGCCGCTCGTGGCTCGATGAAGAAGCAGGAGGCTCCCTTCCCCTTCTGGTTCTACATGGCACCGGCCCACCGCTAGCCGCAGCAAGGACAGCACATGCCCAACCCGCTCCAGACCCCGCTGTGCGATGAACTCGGCGCGACCTATCCGATCTTCGGGTTCACCCACTCACTCGATGCCGCCATCGCCATCACGAGGAGCGGCGGGATCGGCATCTGGGGGGCAACCCGCAGTACGGCAGAAGAGATCGAGATCGGCCTCACACGTATGGACGCCGAGCTCGGCGACCTCCCATACGGCATCGATCTTGTCATCCCACCGGGAATGCCAGAGCGCGACAACCGGGCCGAGATCGAGGCTGCGATCCCCGCCGGACACCGCGAGTTCGTTGCGGGACTACGGGAACGATTCGGTGTTCCCGACGACGGCGAACCGGGCATGCGATCGCGCTTCGTGCGTAGCGAGGACGTTGCCCGGGCGCAGGTCGACGTGGCAATGGACTCGAAACTCGGAGTCCTCGCCCTCGGGATCGGCAGCCCCGAGTGGGTGATCGGGCCGGCCAGGGAGCGGGGGATGAAGATGATCAGCCTGGTCGGCCAGCCGAAACATGCCGAGAAGGCATTGCGAGCGGGCGCCGACATTCTCGTCGCGCAGGGCTACGACGCCGGGGCCCACACCGGAACCGTCGGCACGTTCTCGCTCGTGCCGCGCATCGTCGACCTCGCAGGTGACGTACCCGTCGTCGCCGCAGGAGGCGTCGCAACCGGTCGCCACATCGCTGCCTCGCTGGCGATGGGAGCCCAGGGGGTGTGGCTCGGCACGGCCTGGTTGCTGTGCGAGGAAGAACATACGCATCCACAGATCGCGGCGAAGCTGATGGCTGCTGAGAGCGCTGACACGGTCATCTCACGAGCCGACAGCGGCAAGACCCTGCGCCAAGTCCGAACGGCATGGAGCGACGCATGGGCGGCCGACGACGCACCGGCGCCGCTCAAGATGCCGTACCAAGATATTCTCGTCGGCGACGTACTCGGCCAGATCGAACGTCACGAAGTCGAACCGTTGATGCATTCCCCCGCCGGCCAGAGCGTGGCCTACTTTGACCAACTGAGCACCGTCGCCGAGGTCATGACCGACTTGGTCGACGAGGCAACAACAACGCTCGAGCGGCTCGGGGCGCGATGACCACCGGCTTGTTCGAGGGGCTTCGTGTCCTCGAACTCGGACAGTACGTGGCGGCCCCGTATGCCGCCGAACTGTTCGCCCACGGCGGCGCCGATGTCGTAAAGGTCGAGCCCGTCACAGGCGATGCCACGCGATACAACTCACCGCTTGGCCCGCACGAAGGCCGACAATACATCGTCAAGGCCAGAGGCAAGCGGGGTATTCCCCTCGACCTGGGAACCGAAGCCGGCCGCGCGGTTGCTCGCGATCTCGCCCTCTCGAGCGACGTCATCATCACCAACATGCGGCCTGGTGTCGCCGAGCGTCTCGGCCTCGACTTCGACACGCTCCGAGCCGATCGACCGTCGCTCGTGTTCGGGCAAATCAGCGGCTTCGGCGACAGCGGGCCACTGGCGCCACGAGCGAGTGTCGACATGATCGCCCAATCCTGGAGCGGGTTGAACGTTTCGGTCGGTGCCTCGCATGCCGGTCCCCCTCGTCACCACGAGGCATTCCTCTGCGACTACACGGCTGGCGTGCTTTTGGCCTTCGGCGTCGCTGCCGCGCTCCGTTCAGTCGCCCTCGGTCGGCCGGGCCAGAAGGTCACGACCTCACTCGCCCAAGCTGCCTTGGTGCTTCAACACCGCAACGCCAACGTGTTCGAGGGCATCGATGCATGGAAGTCCGAGGTGCGAGGCTGGGTCGAGGAAGACGGGCTCGTCTCGGCGCTCGAACGACGAAGCAGTCACAGCACCGTCGATCCGTTCTTCTTCACTTCGTACTCGACAGCCGACGGTGTGATCGGCGTCGGTGCTGTTGGAGCGATGGCAACGGCCATGTGTAACGAGTTCGGCATCGTCGACCCGCGATCGAAGCCGGACTGGTCCGATCGCTCCCGACGACAAGCGCTCTTCGACCAAACAAAAGCCGAGCTGGCCGATCTCTTCGCCGGGCTCACGAGCGCCAACATCGAAGAGCGTCTCGTCGCGCTCGGGATCCCTGCCTCGCGATTCCGGATGTTGGAAGAAGTCATGTACGACCCGGAGGCCGAGGCCGGCGGCTTGATCCACACGTGGAATCACCCCACGCTCGGTGAAGTGCGAATGCCATCCGCACCCGTCGGCTTCTCCGGCGCCCGCTACGAGGCCAACGAGACGACACCGGCCATCGGGGAGCACACCGACGAGATACTTCGAGGCCTCGGCTACGACGATGAAATGATCGAGCGGCTCATCGACGACGGCATCGTGCGACGAGCCGACTGAACGATTGATTCCATTGAGGCGAGAGCCTCGAATTCCATTGAGGCGAGAGCCTCCGGCTCCATTGAGGCGATAGCTTCGCTGGCGATGAGTGTGACGATTCTCGACGGTGGCATGGGCCGTGAACTCCTCCGCATCGGCGCGCCGTTCGAGCAGCCCGAGTGGTCGGCGCTGGCTCTGATGGAGGCGCCGGAAAAGGTGCTCGCAGCCCACCGCAACTTCATCGCCGCCGGCGCCGAGGTGATCATCACCAACACCTACGCAGTCGTGCCGTTCCATATCGGCGCAGACCGGTTCGCCGAACGGGGCGCCGAACTCGTCAGTCTCGCAGGCCAACTTGCTCGGCAGGCCGCAGACGAGGCCGACCGACCGATCCGGGTCGCCGGGTCGATTCCGCCGCTCTTCGGGTCCTACGTGCCGGACAACTTCCAACCCGATCTCGCACCAACCATGTACCGGGCGATCGTCGAACCACAGGCCCCGTTCGTCGACGTCTGGCTTCCCGAAACCATGAGCTCGGTCACCGAAGCGACGGCAGCTGTCGATGCCGCCGTCGCCCATCGCCGGGACAGCGACCAACAGGTCTGGCTTTCGTTCTGCGTGCCTGACGACCCCTCCGATGGGCATGCCATACTGCGCTCTGGCGAGCCGATTCATGAGTTGGTGCGTGCGCTTGCCGGCCGTGTCGAGGCGTTCCTCGTGAATTGCTCACTTCCCGAACGGATCGACGACACGATCCCCGAGGTGGTCCGCTCGATTGCCGAGTCCGGCACAACAGCCGACGTCGGCGCTTACGCAAACGCCTTCGAACCGAAACAGTTGGCGTTGGCCGCGAACTCAGGGTTCTCGGACGACCGCGTCGATCTCACGCCTGCGATCTACGCCGACGTCGCTGACCAGTGGGTTGAGCTAGGCGCAACGATCGTCGGAGGATGCTGCGGCATCTACCCCGACCACATCGCCGAACTGGCAGCCCGGCATACCACTCATCGCTCGAGCCAAGGCTGAAGCCACTTGGTCAGGCGTGGCATCAACAGCCAAGTGAGCGCGGCGATGCCCAGTACGTTCGAAACGAAGAGCGCAGGGATCCACGGCACATCCGGAAACCACTGCTGCTGCACCAGGCTCAAGGTGACGGTTGTCGGATAGAGGGCGATCAGTACCGAGACGGCCTGCTTCCACCGGGGAGGCGCCTCTTCTCGCTCGGCGACGAACCACCCACCGAATCCGCCGATCACGCTGAGGGTCCGCTCACCTTCGATGAACGGTTCCACCAACTGGAGGACCTCCTGCCTGCTGTCGGATCCGAGCCAGTGGTCGAGATCGGCCCGGGAGGCGAAGGAGAACGAGATGACGTAGTCGTCCTGCACACCGGCAACCGGTGGCGAATGCTCGAATGAGAGAAATCCGGGAAAGCGACCCATGGCACCGGCGATCTGGGCCTCGGCTTCGCGGAACCGGGGGACGTTCTCGGGCCGGATGCGCTGCGACATGACCGCGGTGACAACGTCGGAGGTCTCACTCGGTCGAGCCACGCGCTGTTCGCGCGTCGTGCCGACGGTCAGCGCTTCGCCCTGGCGTAGGAGGTCGGCCCGCTCGGTCGATCCAAGCCATCGATCGAGCTCGTCTTGTGTGCCGAAGCGATACACGGTGATCCACTCGCCCGGGTGGGCTTCCGACGGAGGTTGGAGTTCGGAACCGATGTGGCCCGGGAAGGTACTCGCCATCGAGCGAATCTCCTGCAGCCATGCTTCGAAATCATGGTCATGCCCGTCTTTGGTCCGCCGGGACACGATGACCGTCGGCGCGGCCTGTGGTTCCTGCGTCATCGCTGACCGACCCCGGGTATCGCCAAACTCACGCATGGGACGCTACCAACCTGGCCGGCAGTCGTCCCCACTGAAACTGCAGCCCTCACAGAACGATCGAATTGACCGATGCTCAGAGGATGGACCGAGGCGAAGAGATCCTCGAACGGCTGCGTCAGCAGGACGTTCGCTTCTTCTGTTTCGACCCGACCGGTTCCAGAACAGTGGACCCACCCAGCGATCTCCAAGGCTTCTCTGACCAGCGAGTTCTGATCGAGTCGCCGCTGGACATGTTCTCAGCAGACGTGCGCTCCAAGGTCGTGACCGCGTTCGGGCTGGCAAGGGTCCATGGCACCTCCAATGCAGAGCTGACGATCACGACCGGCGAGGGGATGGCGTTCGTGATGTACGACGAGGTCGCAGCATCTGGCTGTTTC
>CAZYLX010000012.1:0-16371 GCA_964648595.1 uncultured Acidimicrobiaceae bacterium | reverse complement strand
CCCCGCCATGACCGACTTCATCTTCATGGTGAAGGAAACCTCGCACATGTTCATCACGGGTCCCGATGTCGTGAAGACGGTGACCGGCGAGGAAGTGACACTCGAAGAACTTGGGGGTGCCGGCAGCCACAGTTCGAAGTCGGGCGTCGCCACCTTCGTCGCCGAGGATGAGAAGGCTGTTCTCGACGACGTGCGCTTCCTCCTGTCGTTCCTCCCAGCGAACAACTTGGAGGAACCTCCGAGGATCGCGCCCGAGGATGATCCCGACCGCTTGTGCCCGGGGCTGGTCGACATCATGCCCGAGACGTCCAACCACCCCTATGACATGAAGAAAGTGATCACCGAGGTCGTCGACGACGGTGAGTTCATGGAGTACCAAGCGAATTGGGCCAAGGCGATCGTGTGCGGCTTCGCCCGTCTCGATGGGCGCCCGATCGGTGTGGTGGCAAATCAGCCGATGCAGTTGGCCGGGGTGCTCGACATCGAAAGTTCGTCGAAGGCGGCCCGCTTCGTGCGGGTCTGCGATGCGTTCAACATCCCGCTGGTCACCTTCGTCGACGTGCCCGGGTTCCTGCCCGGCGTCGACCAGGAGTACGGCGGCATCATCCGCCACGGGGCCAAGCTGCTCTATGCCTACTGCGAAGCGACCGTTCCTCGGATGCAGGTCATCACGCGAAAGGCATACGGCGGTGCCTATGTGGTCATGGACTCGAAGGGCATTGGCTGCGACCTCGCCTTCGCCTGGCCGACTGCGGAATTGGCCGTGATGGGGCCAGAAGGCGCGACCGACATCGTGTATCGGCGAGAGATTCAGTCCGCCGCTGACCCCGCAGCACGTCGGACCGAACTCATCGATGAATACAAGGAACGGTTCGCCAATCCTTGGATTGCTGCCGAGCGCGGGTATGTCGATGATGTGATCGATCCGGCCGAGACTCGTCGCAAGCTGATCGCCGGTCTTCGGATGCTGGAGACGAAGACCGAGGATTTGCCGAAGCGCAAGCACGGGAACGTTCCGCTCTGATGGGCGAGTTGTCGAAGATCCAACCGACACCAACTGATGAAGAGGCGGCGGCTCTGGTTGCCGCGATCGAGACCATGTGGCCTCGATCCGTCGGTGGCACCGATGGTGCGGTCGATGCTCCGCCCCGCTGGCGATTCAGCGGTCGGTGGTGGCACCGGGATCTACGCGACCGAGCCCGTCCAACGTTGCGGTAGAGGCGGGCGCATCTTGTTCGACGAGCGCCTGTTCGACCAGCATCGTGCGCTGGACGAGTGTGTTGAGCACGCTTGGTTGCGTTGACAAGGCCGTGCCGAGGAGGCGCTCGGAGGCGACAGCCAGTTCCTCGAGACGGTTGACTGTGCGCAGGCTCTCGCTGCGGCTTGCAAGCCCTGCGGAGCGAGCATCGGCCTCCATCAATCGAAGGTGGGCCAAGGCGGCTGAGTGGTTCTCGTCGAGGAGTTCTGCGATGGGTCCGTCTGGTGCGGACGACGCGGTCCGTTCGATGCGGTCGGTTGCTGCTGCTGCAGCGATGAGGTCGGGCCGCAGTGGCCGATCGATTCCGAACAGCTCGAGATGGTCGGAGCCATGCCGGTCGCGTGCCCATCGCAGCAGCGGAACTGCGCCGGCACTCATGAAGACGACGACGATGAGCCAGCCAACCGGTTGTCCTCGGCCCACCAGGAGTCCGGCCGCGACGATGCCGAGAATGCATCCGACGAGAGTGAAGAGGACGCCCTGAGTGACGGCGGTGAATGTTGCTGCCGCTGGGTCCTGTTCTCGTAGGTCGAGGCTCACCGGCTCCAAAGTAGTACTCCTGGCGCAGATCGTGCGAGCGGGCTCGCATGTGACCCATGTCTCCGTGTGTTTAGAAATTGAACTACTTATCATTTGTAACTAACGACAACCGGCTACGCACGTGCCTCGCCGAAAAGGACACCACATGTCTCGAACCATTCTTCGCATCGATGCCAGCGCCACGGGATCGAACTCCGCAACACGCGCTCTCACCGACCAGCTCATCGAAAAGGTCGCGACCGCAGACGACACCGTCGTCGTCCGCGATCTTGCCCTCGGAGTTCCGCTCTTGAACGCAGACGTCACCGCAAACATGGGCTCCGAGCCAGCCGACCGATCACCGGAGTCGGCAACAGCACTCGCCTTCGCCGATCAGCTCATCGCCGAACTGAAGGCCGCCGACGTCCTGGTCATCGGCGCCCCGATCTACAACTTCGGGGTTCCAGCGGCCTTGAAGGCATGGGCCGATCTCGTGGCTCGAGCGGGTGCCACCTTCGCCTACACCGAGCAGGGCCCTGCTGGCCTCCTCGTTGATCGCCCCACCTACATCGTCGCTGCGGCCGGCGGCACGCCGATCGGTTCCGACGTCGATCACGGCACGACCTGGCTCGAGTTCTTCCTCGGGTTCCTGGGCATCAAGAACGTGCAGGTGATCGCCGCCGAAGGTCTCGCCATGGATGCTCCAGCCGGGCTCGCCCGAGCCGGCGAGGCCATCGCCGCAATCGCCTAACATCAGAAGCCATGGCCGAGGACGGCAGCTACTGCCCTTACTTCCATCACACGATCGAGCTCATCGGTCGGCGCTGGACGGGTGCTGTCCTCTTGGCCATGGCCTCCGGTCGTTCGAGCTACAGCGAGATCCGAGACGCCATTCCTGGCATCTCGGATCGTTTGCTTTGTGAACGCTTGAAGGAGCTTGAACTCCAAGGAATCGTCGAGCGCTGCGTCTCTGGCCGATCGACGACGTATGACCTGACGCAGAAGGGCCGAAGCCTGCAACCCATTCTCGACGCGGTCAGCGAGCATGCTCATGCCTGGGCTGGCAGGTGATCTCCCATGTCGCGTTCCTTCGTGCGATCAATACCGGAGGGCGCAGGATCACCAACGACGAACTGGCAGTGGCCGTCGAAGCACTCGGTTTCGCCGAAGTTTCGGTCTATCAGGCCAGCGGCAACGTGTTGATCAGCGGCGAGGCCGACGGTGCCGGTGACTTCGTCGCAGAGCGAATCACCGAGGGACTCTCGGCATCCCTAGGTTTTGAAGTGCCGAGCATCGTTCGATCGTCCGTTGAGGTGTCCGCCCTCTCGCAGGCGAAGCCCTTTGGGGGCCAAGTCCTACCGGCCGGTTGCAAGCCCCAAGTCATCTTGCTCGCCACCGCTCCGCTCGACCCGTCAGTGGTAGATGCATTCTCAACGCCTGCCGACCAACTGCAGCTCGATGGTTCCAACATCCATTGGTGGCCCACCGCTGGCATCTCGACCTCAGATCTCGACGTACGAGGTCTCGAACGTACTGTCGGCACGATGACGGTCCGTACCCATGGCACGATTCAACGCATAACAAAGCGCATCGAGTGAGCGGACCGCTGAACGATCTCCGCGTGCTCGATCTCTCGACAGTGCTTGCCGGGCCGGGATGTGCCCGCCATCTCGCCGACTTCGGGGCCGACGTCATCAAGATCGAGCGACCGGGGACAGGCGATACCGCGCGAAACCTCGGTTGGCGTGACGACGACGGCGAGACGTTCTTCTTCAAGGGGGCGAATCGCAACAAGCGGTTCATCCAGCTCGACCTACGTTCCGAGATCGGCCGCGGCCATCTGCTGCAACTCGTCGAACAAAGCGATGTACTCGTCGAGAACATGCGGCCCGGCAAGCTGGAGGCGCTCGGGCTTGGGCCCGAGGTGCTGCTCGAACGACGCCCCTCACTTGTGATCGTTCGAGTCACCGCGTTCGGCCAGGACGGGCCATACGCCCATCGCCCTGGCTTCGCCACTCTGGCTGAAGCGATGTCGGGATTCGCGGCCTTGAACGGCGACGCTGATGGATCACCGACCCTGCCGCCCGTGGCGCTCACCGATGAGGTGGCCGGCCTGGCTGCTGCGTTCGCAGCGATGGTGGCCGTTCATTCCGGCGTCGGCCAAGTCGTTGACGCCAACTTGTTGGAGAGCATGATTCAGCTGATGGGACCGCTTCCGTCGCTCTGGATGAAGGCCGGAGTGCTCCAGCCTCGGCTCGGGTCAGGTTTGCCCTATTCCATCCCGCGGGGGACCTACCGCACATCTGATGGCAAGTGGATTGCGATCAGCACCTCTGCTGATTCTGTTGCTGCCCGTGTCATGGAGCTCGTCGGGCTCGGTGGCGATTCCCGGGTTGCGACCGTGGCCGACCGTATGGAGCATCGGCTCCTGGTCGAGGAGCAAGTGGCGGCATGGGTGGCGGAACGCTCATTGGCCGAGGCGCTCACAGCGATGGAACGCGCTGATGCCGCAGCAGCCCAGGTCTACGACATGGATGACCTCGTGGAGGATCCGCACATCGTGGCGAGAGGGACCTTCGTGGAGGCCGACGGCTACCCCATGCCGGGAGTCATCGCCCGGTTGTCGGCGACGCCGGGCAGTGTGCGGTGGCCGGGGAGATCTGTGGGATCCGATGATGCGTCGGTGTTCGACGAGTTCGGATTGGAATCGCCAGAAGCTGACGGGTGATCAATCGACGGCCGCGGTCGCGACCTCGATGCGATCCTGACGCCACTCACGAGCGCCTTCGAGAGCGTCCTCCGCTGCAGTCATGAGTTCGTTGGTCCCGAAGGCATGAGCGGGATAGCAGGCAACGCCGGCCCAAAGAGTCAGGCCGGACCTGAGCCCGAGCAGCTCGCGGCGAACACGTTCGACGGTCCAGATCGCGCCGTTCTCGGGTGTGTCCTCCAGCAACAGCGCGAAGTATCCATTGCGGAGCCGGCACGCCGTGTCGGCCTCTCGAAGGGTCACCGTGATGCTCTGAGCGACGATGGAGGCGTCGGCTTCTGTCGGCTCGCCGGCCGGGAGTCCCTCGACGACTTCGAGAAGGACGACGGCCACGGGACGGAGATGGCGGCGAGCAGCCGCAACTCGTGACTCGAGTGCAACGTTGAAGAAGCTCTCGCTGAACAGCCCGGTTCGGGCGTCGGTCAGTGTTTCGAGGTCTTCGCTTGCCTCGTCGTAGTCGCCGTCATCGACAAGGGTGGCCCGCTCTGATTCTGCTCGAACGACTCGTAGCTCGTCCTCGACGAGTCGCTGGAGCGCAGCTTGCTCGCCGAGTTGCTGTGCCAAACGGACACCAGAGACACCGGCCGCGAGGGCCAGGAGCCCGGCGACCGCGCCAAAAATCCGGTTGTCTCCGGCATAGGCGATGAGCCCGGCTACGAGGCCGAGCACCCCGGTGGCCAGCCCGGGGAGTGCGAATCGGGTATTCATCTCGTCTCCATCGGCTCGTGAACCCGGAACTTGATCAACGAGCAGGTGTCAGTCTGGCACGGTCAACCGATGCCGGTGCGAACTGTGAGCCAGGACTCGGGAGATCTGGCTCAGGTCGGGCCGAATGCGGCAGGCCAGAAAGAAAGGTGGCCGCCGGCGGAGGGAGTGCCGGCGGCCACCACGAACCGTAACAAACGATCAAGCGAACGCACGGGCAGGGCGGATCAATTCTTTGAGCTCGGAACGCCATGTGCTGAACGAGCCGTCGATGGCGCAGGCTCAGGATGAGCGATGAGCGATGGCGAGGTCTGCGACTTCATCGATCATCTGGCTGATCTCGAAGTCCTTGGGCGTGAAGACGGCAGCCACACCCTGTTGTAACAACCGCTCACGGTCATCTTCGGGGATGATGCCGCCGACGATGACCGGCGCAGTGACGCCTTCGCTTCTGAGGAGGGCGATCGTGTCTGGCACGAGCTCGAGGTGGCTGCCGGAAAGGATGGAGATCCCGACGGCGTCAACATCTTCGTCCCGCGCGGCGGCGACAATCTCTTCCGGCGTCATACGAATACCGGGATAGATCACTTCCATGCCCGCATCCCGTGCCGCGACAGCGATCTGTTCTGCACCATTGGAGTGACCGTCGAGGCCAGGCTTCGCAACAAGGAAGCGGGGCGGCCCACCGTCGAGATTCATCAGGCGATCGGCGATCGCCCGGAGGCCAGCTGAGCCACCGCCGGCGCCAGCGGCAGCCGCCACACCTGTTGGGGCTCGGTACTCGCCGAAGATCTCGCGCAAGGTGCCCGCCCATTCGCCGGTCGTCCCACCGGCGTGGGCCAGCTCGATCGTTGCGTACATGATGTTCTCGTCGGAGCGCGCTGCTGCACCGAGTCGTTCTAGTGCTGCTTCGGTCGCCGCTTGATCTCGATTCGCTCGCCACGCTTCCACGTCGGCGACCATCTCGTCCTGTACCGCTGGGTCGACCCGTTGAATGCTGTCTGCTCCTCCGAGCGGTGACGGGGCGGTCTCGACCAAGTCGTTCACACCCACGATCGTTGTCTCGCCTCGCTCGATCTTGCGGAGCCGTTCGGCATGAGAGCGAACCAATCGACCCTTCAGCTCGTCGATGGCCTCGAATGCGCCACCGAGCTCGAGCACGTCGTCGAGTTCAGCCGTTGACGCATCGACGAGTTCGGCCGTCTTGGCCTCGATCACATGCGAACCGGCGAAGATGTCGTCGTACTCGAGAAGGTCGGTCTCGAACGCCAAGACTTGTTGGATGCGAAGTGACCACTGCTGATCCCACGGGCGCGGGAGGCCGAGCGCTTCGTTCCACGCTGGAAGCTGCAGCGATCGCGCCCGGGCATCGCGTGAGAGGGTGACGCCGAGCGCCTCGAGCACGATGCGCTGCACATTGTTCTCGGGTTGAGCCTCTGTCAACCCGAGCGAGTTCACCTGCACGCCATAGCGGAAGCGTCGGGCCTTCGGATCGGTGATGCCGTACCGCTCGGCCGTGATGCGATCCCACATCTCGGTGAACGCCCGCATCTTGCAGGTCTCCTCGACGAACCGGATGCCGGCGTTCACGAAGAAGCTCACGCTGGCAACGATTGCCGGAAAGCCTTCTGGCGGAACTTGACTCGAGTCGCGAACGGCGTCGAGCACGCCGATGGCCGTGGCAAGGCTGTATGCGATCTCCTGCACCGGAGTCGCGCCCGCTTCCTGGAGGTGATACGAGCACACGTTCATTGGGTTCCACTTGGGAACATGCGTGGTGCAGTAAGCGAACATGTCGACGATGAGTCGGCGGCTGGGCTCTGGTGGGAAGATGAACGTGCCGCGGCTCAGGTACTCCTTGACGATGTCGTTCTGGGTGGTACCCCGCAGATCGACGGATGGAACGCCCTGATCTTCGGCGTTGGCGACGTACAAGCCGAGCATCCATGCCGCCGGGGCGTTGATGGTCATCGAGGTGTTCATGCCGCCGACCGGGATGCCGTCGAGCAGCGTGGCCATGTGGCCCTTGTGGACAACCGGGACCCCGACCTTGCCCACTTCGCCTCTTGCACGAGGGTCATCGGGGTCATAGCCGGTCTGGGTTGGGAGATCGAAGGCGATCGACAAGCCGGTCTGACCCTTCGCAAGGTTCGTCCGGTAGAGCTCATTCGAGGCTCCCGCCGTCGAATGACCGGAGTAGGTCCGCATCATCCATGGTCGATCCGGGGGCCGATTGACGGAGGTGTTCTCTGGCGTCGACGAGGTGCTCATCAGGGCCGCGATGGTAGGTCCAGCGGGCGGTCAGGGCCAGGTGGGGCTCTCGAGGGCCAGCGTCCTCGGCAATCTCAGGCCGTAGTCGGATCGCGAGACCGCTTCGACACCTAGTGAGTGCAGGTGCGGCGTTGGCCATTGGACGTCGATCATCGTCTCGGTTCGATCACCCTGAAGCTCGACGAGGTGGACCAAGGCGGCCTTCGACGCATCAGTTCTTCGATGGAACATCGATTCGCCGGCGAACAGGCCGCCGATCTGAACGCCGTACAGGCCGCCGGCGAGTCCATCTTCGTCCCAGACCTCCACGCTGTGGACCACACCGAGATGGTGGAGAGCTGTGTACGCCCGGCGGATGCTGTGATCGATCCAACCATGGGGTCGGCTGGGATCCCCACATGCCGACAGCACCTCGTCGAATGCACGGTCGGTGGTGAAGTGGAATCGTTTCATCGACTGCTGCAGCGATCGAGAGACATGGAGTTGGCCGGGGAGCAAGACGCCACGCGGATCGGGGCTGAACCAGCCGATTCGGCGTCGGCCCATCGGCATCGGGAAATAGCCCGAGCGGTATGCCTCGATCAGGGTGGACGGTTCGAGGTCGGCACCGATGGCAATCAGGTCTTCTTCGTCGGTGAGGGAGGCGATCGGCGGGAACGACCACGGGCTCGGTGGAAGCTCGCCCTGTCCGCTCACCCGGGTTTCATCCCTGGGTGATCGTGACGGACTGGATCCGTACCACCTCGGTCGGCACGCCTGCTCCCGGGGTGCCGATCGCGTTGAGAGCGGCGACCACATCGAGGCCTTCGGTCACCTGGCCAATCAGCGAGTAAGCCGGTGCGAGGAGAAGGCCGGTGTCGTCGGTGACGATGAAGAACTGGCTGCTCGCTGAGTCCGGCCCTCGATTCGCCATGGCGAATGATCCGACCTGGTAAGCGCCTTCAGCTGGGAGTTCGTCGGGAACGACGTAGCCGGGGCTGCCGACACCGAGGGTCGGGTTGTCGGGGTCGCCACCTCCGACGGCGTCACCGCCCTGGATGACGAACTCGGGAACGATCCGGTGGAACGGAACATCTTGGTAGTAGCTGTACCGAGCCAGAACCACGAAGTTGTTCACATTCTCGGGGGCGGCCGCTGGGTCGAGTGCGATCGTGATGTCGCCGAGGTCCGTCGCCATGACGGCGGTGTAGGAGGCAGTGGGATCGATACACATCGGCGGCGGGTTCTCGAACGAGGTCGTCCGCTCTGACGAGCCGTCCTCGGCCGGGCATGGCGTCTCACCGGAGATCGATGCACCGGGAGCCGGTGGAACGAACAGGCTGATCCGATTGAGCAGCTCCTCCTCCGCGGCCGGATCCAGTGTGGTTGGCGTCGCGTCGCCACTCTCGCCCTGGAGCTCGGGAGCGAACGTGTTGTCCGCCTCGGTATTCCGGCTGAAGAGGAAGAGGGCACCGCCAACAAGAGCCACCATCAAGAGAACGAGGAGAGCCCGCTGGCGGATCACTTCGCGCCGCTCCAGGCGGGCGATCTCGTCGACGCGCTCCCGCCGTGCCTGCTTCTGCCGTTCGCGCTTCTCGTTGGTCACGGGCGACGAGAGTAGTGGGTGGAAACACGGGGAGGTGACCGCCGTCAACGGGTAGCCTCTCGGGCCGTGGCTCTCGTCGTTCAAAAGTTCGGTGGCACCTCGGTCGGCGATGCCGATCGCATGCGCATTGTCGCCGACCATGTCGCACGTTGTCGTCGTCGTGGCGACGATGTGGTCCTCGTTGTCTCCGCCATGGGCAAGGAGACCGATGACCTCCTTCGCATTGCTGCGGAAATATCGAAGAGTCCACCCGGCCGAGAAATGGACATGTTGATCACTGCAGGCGAGCGAAAGGCGTGCGCGTTGATCTGCATTGCACTCGCCGAAGCTGGTGTGCAGGCTCACTCGTTCACCGGCAGCCAAGCCGGCTTCCTGACCGATGGCAATCATCGAAACGCCAAGATCCTCGACATCAACCCTGATCGCGTTCGTGCGGCGCTGGCCAACGGCGTCGTTCCGGTCGTTGCCGGGTCCCAAGGCGTGTCGGCCGAGCGTGACGTCACGTTCCTCGGGCGAGGCGGATCGGATACGACTGCTGTTGCGCTTGCCCATATTCTCGGGGCCGATCTTTGCGAGCTCTACACCGATGTTTCCGGGGTCTTCAGCGCTGACCCTCGGCTCGTCGACAAAGCCAAAAAGATGTCTCGGATCAGCTTTGACGAGCTGCTGGAGATGACGGCCACGGGCTGCCCAAAGCCGGCGATGCGGTCGGTCGAGGTCGCTCACAACTACCAAGTTCCTTTACACATCCGCTCGGCGTTCACGTGGGAGCCGGGCACCATCGTCGATGAGCTCGGTCAAGCGCCGACCAACTCGTCAGAACCGGGAGTCTCCGCCATGGAACAGCCGATCATTCGGGCCGTCACACACGATCTGTCCGAGGCCAAGGTCACGGTGTCGGACGTGCCGGATCGTCCGGGTGTTTCGGCCGCGCTCTTCCGGGCGCTGGCCAACGAGAATGTCAACGTCGACATGATCGTGCAGAACGTGTCCGATCAGGGGACGACCGACATCTCGTTCACGGTGCCGACCGACGACGTGCCCCGTGCTGTTGCGCTGCTCGAGGGCGGAGTGCTAGCCGATTTGGAGATCTCGGCAGTGTCGACCGACGACACGGTTGGCCGCGTGTCAGTGATCGGCGCAGGCATGAAGAGCAATCCCGGTGTTGCCGCAACCATGTTCGAGACGCTTGCCGACAACGGCATCAACATCGAGATGATCTCGACGTCGGCGATTCGGGTCAGCTGTGTTGTTGCCGCCGATCGGGCAGAAGACGCCGTGGTGCTCTTGCACACCGCCTTCGCACTCGACGCCTGAAAAGCGCCAACACCTCTCCAAACCCCAGGATGTTGTGAGCGGAGCGATCAACTCCAGGTTCGCCGAAGGTCCAAACCCCGGGTTTGTGACCCTCAGTTTCGACCTCCTCAGCCCCCGGTTGCGTCCCCAAGTCCTCGCCGAAGCGAAAATCGGGTCGACCTTTCACCAAATCGCTCTAGCGTTGTCGTCATGCGCGTAGGAATCATCGGTGCAACAGGTCAGGTCGGTCGAGTCGTGCAGGCGATCCTCGCCGAACGCGGTTACCCGATCGATGAGCTGCGGTTGTTCGCTTCGGCTCGTTCGGCAGGGCGAACATCTGAGTTCGACGGGAAGCAGATCACCATCGAAGATGCGGCGACTGCTGACTACACCGGCCTCGACGTTGCCATCTTCTCCGCCGGAGGCTCCGCCTCCCTTGCGCTCGCCCCGAAGGTCGCCGCAGCTGGCGCTGTTGTGATCGACAATTCATCTGCGTGGCGCATGGATCCTGAGGTCCCTCTCGTCGTTGCTGACGTCAACGACGCCGATGTCGCCAACCGCCCGAAGGGCATCATCGCCAACCCGAATTGCACGACCATGGCCGCCATGCCAGTGCTGCGCCCACTCCACGAAGCTGCGGGTCTTCGGACGATGGTCGTCAGCACCTATCAAGCTGTTTCTGGCGCCGGTCTTGCTGGTGTCGAGGAGCTCGCCCAGCAGGTCGAGAAGGCCGGCAACGCCCGGTCGCTGACGTACAGCGGCGCCGGAATCGACATGGGACAGCCGTCAGCATTCGTGGAACCGATCGCCTACAACGCCTTGCCATGGGCCGGAGACCTCGTCGACGACGGAAGCCTCGAGACCAGCGAAGAGCAGAAGCTGCGAGACGAGAGCCGGAAGATCCTGCACATCCCGGATCTCCGAGTTTCCGGCACCTGCGTTCGGGTCCCGGTGTTCACCGGGCACTCGCTGTCGATCAATGCGGGCTTCGAGCGTCAGCTCTCGATCGAGGAAGCGGCGGCTCTTCTGGCCGAAGCTCCTGGGGTCGTGCTCGATGAGGTGCCGACCCCGCTCAAGGCGGCCGGTGTCGACCCGTCGATCGTCGGTCGTCTTCGAATCGACGAAACTGTCGACAATGGGCTGGCTATGTTCGTTGCCGGCGACAACCTGCGGAAGGGCGCCGCGCTCAACACCGTGCAGATTGCCGAGATCCTCGCCGCCGAGTTGAGCTGATACGCCTGATGGACATCGCGGCGTTCCAGCAACTGATGGACGAGCTGTACGGCGACGCCGATCGAGAGCGAGGCATGCCGTCGACGGTCGCATGGTTGTGTGAAGAAGTCGGCGAGTTGGCGCAAGCCGTTCGCAAAGGCACAGCCGAGGATCAACTCCACGAGCTCGGCGATGTGTTGGCGTGGCTGTCGTCGCTGGCGAACCAGCTCGGGCTGTCGCTCGAGGACGCTGCGCAGCGATACGTCACTGACCCTCCTTGATCCAATTCCCGATGGGTCTCATGTCACACCGGCGATCGGGAACCGGGAAGGCAGCCGCAACGACCTCGCTGTTGTGAGTCTCAATCGTCGCCCCTCTCGAGTGCTCCCTCCCTTGGCGATCACGGTGCTGGTGTCGCTCGCCGGATGTGCGTCAGGGGACGAGGAGGTGACGCTCTCACCCGCTGCCACTGAAGGCCGAGTGATCGCCCGAGCATCGGGATGTGTCTCCTGCCACGGCTCTGATGGTGGCGGTCGAGTGGGGCCGGCTTGGAAGGGTCTCGCCGGCTCGACCGTGCTTCTCGAAGGCGGCGCTGACGTCGTGGCCGAGACGGACTATCTGATTCGTTCCATCATTGATCCCGACGCTGACCTGGTCCGCGGATACACCGTTCGAATGCCATCGAACACGCTCTCTCGCGAAGAGGTCGCGTCGGTCGTGGCCTACATCGAGGAGCTGCAATGAACCTGTTCCGAGCTTTCGGAGAACGCCGAGCCGGCCTGGCTCCCGTTTTCCTCTTGGCCGCCGTGCTGCTCGCTGCCTGCGGAAGCGAGCAGGCAGCGCTCGTCGGTATCGAACGCCAACCCGTTCCCGCTGTCGGTGACGTTTCACTTCCGCTCGCAGGCAGCGGCGAGGATCTGCCATTCGTCGCCCCAGCCGGCGAGCTGATGCTGGTCTACTTCGGCTTCACTTTCTGCCCCGACATCTGCCCGACGACCCTGGCCGATCTGAGCTTCGCGCTCAGCGAGCTCGGTGACGATGCGGAACGGATCGAAGTGGTCATGGCGACCATCGACCCGGCTCGAGACTCCGACGAGGTCGTTGCCGGCTACGTCCAATCGTTCATACCTGACGCCAGCGCGGTACGGACCGACGACCAGGACCTACTTCGCACGGCGACAAAAGCCTTCGGCGCCGACTACTCGGTGATACGAGCCGATGACGGAGAGCTAGAGGTCGGGCACACGACCTCGTTGTATGCGGTCGACGATCAAGGGAACCTGGTGCTCACGTGGTTGTTCGGGACGTCTGGTCGCGACATCGCCAGTGATTTGAGCGTTCTGCTCGATCGGGCATGACCTGATGTCGTCAACCGCGGACGTGCAGGAAGGTCGACCTCGACAGCTCCTCGGCCTGCTCGTGCTGTTGCTCGTTACGTCGTTTCTCGTTGCGTGCAGTGAAGAGAACTCCGGGTTCAGTGTCGGTTCGGCCGGCGACGGACCCGCCGACTACTCCTTCCTGATTCCGGCCGGCGCCGGCGAGCGATTCGATGCCGGCGATCCGCTCGAGATCCTTCCGCAAGATCTCCCGGTCGTCGTCGGTGAGGTCATCGAGATCGTGAACGAGGACGATCGTGGCCATCTTGTCGGTCCGTTCTACGTCGCAGCTGGCGAAACATTTCGCCACAGCTTCGCTTCCCCTGGTGAATTCGTTGGCATCTGCACGGTCCACGAAAGCGGCCGGATCACGTTGACCGTCACCGAAGCGTGATGCGGTGATGTTGGCTTCTGTACGGGCCGCCCGGCAAGCGGCCTCGTTCGTGCTGCTGGCTCTCGGCTCGGTACTACTGATGGCGATTCCAGCCGCAGCTGATCCGGCTGGCCCGACCGACTACCGCACCGAGGTCACCGGCATCGATCCCGCCGTCGAGGGGGTCGAGATCACCATCATCGGGGGTGACAGCTTCGTGGAGCTCACGGTCGAGCTCGGAGTCGAGGTGGTGGTCATCGGCTATCGGGGTGAGGAATATCTCCGCTTTGCTGCCGACGGGACGGTCCATCAAAACGAGCGCTCGCCGACTCGGTGGCTCAACGAAGATCGGTTCGGCGACGGAGAGATCCCGGCCGACGCCGATCCCACAGCAGAGCCCGACTGGACACTGGTAGCCGGCGACGGCCAGTTCGCGTGGCACGACCATCGCAGCCACTGGATGAACGAGGCGAGACCGCCTGCAGCATCACCGGGGTCCGTGATCCTCGAGGCAGTCATTCCGATCGAAGTGTCTGGAGCGCCAGTGGAGGTGGGCGTCCGATCAACGTGGATTGCCGGCCCCAACACCGCGCTGCCTGTTGCTTTCGCTCTCGTTGCAGGAGCGGTGGTCGGGGCTCTGGCATGGCTGCGCCGGCCGGTGATCGTGGTCGTTGTCGCAACGGTGACGGTCGCACTGTTCGCATTGGTGCTCGGCATCGCTGCGTTTCGATCGGTGCCGGCGGAGACGGGCGCCAGCCTGCTGCTCTGGGTGTTGCCGCTGGTTTCTGTGCTCGCTGGGATCGTTGCCCTCGGGCTGAGTGCGCGTCGACCCTTCGCTGCGGCGTCGCTCGCTGCGGTTGCTGCTCTCGAACTGGCAGTGTGGGGATGGCTTCGGCGTGAAGCGGTGGTACGAGCAATCATCCCGAGTGACGCACCGGCAAGCCTCGATCGGGTCGGCGTCGCCGCGGCGATCATTGTAGGTGCAGTCTGCACGGTGGCCGCCGTGCTGGCAGCGGCCACCCCTCCGACTACTCCGGAGCCGACTCGCTGACCGTGACTGGCACGATCACCTCGGTGCCATCGTCGAGGATCAACGTCACGTCGAACTCTTCGCCGGTTTCGAGCGGGTCGGGCAGGTCGAGCAGCATCACGTGGTAGCCGCCGGGCTCGAGGGCAACCGTGCCACCAGCGAGGATGTCGATGGAGGTCACTTCCTGCATGGTCATCGGCATCTCGCCGCCTTCCATACCCTCCATTGCGCCTTGTTGCATCTGGTCCGTGGCGCCCTCGGCCATTTCCGTGTCACCCATGGCTCCCATGGCGACGACCTCGTGCAGCTCGGCGACGCCGGCGACGTCGGCCCCGACAGTTGCTGACACGATTGACACGGCCTCGTCGCTGCTGATGGTCATGTAGGCAGCTCCGGCTTGGACCATGGCGGGGCTGGTGCGGGCCCATGCACCGGTGATCTCGAGCCCGCCTGCAGCATCGTCATCATCGCCGCACGCAGCCAGGCCCCCCGCAGCAAGTGCTGCAACGGCAAAACCAGCGATCAACTTCGAACCATTCATCCTCGGTGTCCTTTCGGGAACGATCATGTGGCGCACCCCTAGGGGCGGCGCATGCTGTCCCGGATCAGGTCGTCGATCGATGGCTCGGAGTTCCTGAACATGACCGATGTCACGCACCCACGGTCCGAGGGTTCTACTGCGCGATGCCGCATTCGTTGTCGTTGCCGGAGACCAGTTCGATCAGGTCGGCGCGAGCTCGAGAAACTCGTGATCGCACGGTGCCGATCGGACACTCGAGCACCGCGGCTGCATCGGCATACGAAAGCCCGACAAACTGTGTGAGAACGAACGCTTCGCGGCGATCGTGGTCGAGCACAGCGACGAGGTCAGCGACTTCGGCCCATGAGGTGTCGTGCGACTCCTCGTCGACGACGGCCAGATGGCCGGTCCGGCGCCGATGAAGGATGCGTCGTCGTGTTGCGTCGACGCAGGTCCGACGGGCGATGGTGAGGAGCCAGGCGATCGCCGGGCCGTCGTTGCGGAATCGGGGCAACGCCCGAAGCGCCCGGTAGTAGACCTCTTGGACCAGGTCGTCGACCGTGTCGGGATCACCGAGATGACGGCACAGCTGGCGAACCTGCGGTTGTGAGCGGCGTACGAACTCCTCGAGTGCGTACGCGTTTCCGTCGCGAGCAGCAAGCGCAAGCTCGGTGAGCCGATCCATCTCCCCATTGTGGCCTGCTCGGGAACCGAACGACACCCTGCGACGACCTGGCTTGACATGGAAGCAGAACCGATGGACTGCGACGTCGCACGAGAGCTGATCTCCGCCGGGCTGGACGACGAAGTCGACCGGCGCACGATCGCTCATCTCGATGCGCACATCGATGAGTGTTGGAGTTGCCGGAGATGGAAATCGCAAGCACAAGACCTGCGGCGATCCGTGTCCGTGGCGGAGGTCGGCTCCGAGCCCGACCTGTCGGCAGCAATCCTGGCTCGGGCCGGTGTGCCTGATCTCGGTGCCGGTGAGTGGGTCCGTGCGCTGCTGGCATCGATCAGCATCGTGTTGCTCCTCGCCAACATTCCGCTCGTCGTGACCGGCTCTGTGGCCGGCGTTGATGCACACGTCGGGCGCCACCTCGGGGCGTTCGGCGCCGCGCTGGCGATTGGTCTCGGCTACGCCGCCGTCCGGCCTGAGCGGGCGCTGGGAATGTTGCCGTCGGCCGCAGCCCTCGGCGCCACGCTCTTCGTCACGGCAGTGATCGACACGGCAACCGGAAGCTCCTCGGTGTTTGGTGAGATCCGCCATCTGATCGAGTTCGCCGGCATCATCACGCTGTGGGTGATTTCGGGCGGCCGCCACCGTCTTTCGGCTCGCTTGACTGCCCTCAGACGCCCTCAGCCCGGGCCCAGCTACTGGTAGCGGACCCGACGTTGCCCGACCTCGCTGTGGCGGGAGCTGCGCTAGGTCGGCAGCTGCGCTAGGTCGAGAGCAGGG
>CAZYLX010000011.1:0-17131 GCA_964648595.1 uncultured Acidimicrobiaceae bacterium | reverse complement strand
GGTGGAAGGCACCATGGGCCAAGCCGGCCGGGACCATGTCGTCGATGAACGGACGGTCGCCAAGGCTGAGATCGGCAGCCTCGTACTTGATCCCGCGTGAGCCGACCCCCTTTGGCAGGAGCGCAACCGAGGTCTCACCCTTCGCAAGGGCCTCCACCGCGTCGAGAATCTTCGTGTAGCCAGTGCACCGACAGAGGTTCCCGCCAAGAAGACGAGCGGCCTTGTCACGAGTGAGCGCGGTACCGGCCTTGTCGATCATGGCCTTCGTGCGCATGACGATGCCCGGCGTGCAGAACCCGCACTGGAGGGCGCCGAACGCCGCGAAGGCATCGGACATCTTGGTCCGTTCGTCATCGGTGAGCCCTTCGAGCGTCAACACCTCAGACCCGTCGGCCTTCTCCATGCTGGTCTGGCAGGCCACGCGAGCCTTGCCGTCGACCAGAACCGTGCAGCAGCCACATTGTCCGGTCGGTGAGCAGCCGTCCTTTGGTGAGAACAGGTGCGCTTCATCGCGTAGAGCAGCGAGCAGATGCTCGTGGCTGCCGGCGAGCGTGACGGGGGTGCCGTTGAGGACGAACTCGGTCATGCGGAGGCTCCGGTTTGTTCGGTGGTGATGCGAGCGCTCGACCGTTCCGAATCGGGAACGATGACGCCCTTCTGGCTGGTAATGCGCTGGTAGGCCTCTGGCCGGCGGTAGCGGGCGAAGTCGAACAACGTGTCCTTGTAGTTCGCGCACCAGTCGAGGTCAGCGATGGCGGTGATCAACTCATCGCCCGTGGTCACGGCCATCGCGACGATCTGACCAGACGGAGCGATGATGCAGCTCTGAGCGAGGCTCTCGACACCCTCTTCGATGCCGCCCTTCGCCACGCCAACCACCCAGGTGCCGTTCTGATACGCACCGGCCTGCATACAGAGATGATTGTGGAAGCCCTGCAGCGCGTTCTGGCCGGGGTCGGGGGCGTAGTGGATCGGCGTGTTGTAGCCGATGAGCACCATCTCGACCCCCTGCAATCCCATCTCGCGGTAGGTCTCGGGCCAGCGTCGATCGTTGCAGGTCGCCATCCCGAAGCGGCCACCGAACGCCGGCCAGACGCCGAACCCTTCGGGTGACTCCTCGAAGTAGCGCCGCTCCAGGTGCTGGAACGTCCGCCACGGTTCGTCACCCTCATGGCCCGGAATGTGAACCTTCCGATAGCGAGCGATGATCGAGCCATCGCGTTCCACCAGGATCGTGGTGTTGAAGCGATGGAGAACACCGTCGTCATCGGGCTCGGTGAGCTCGGCATAGCCGAGGGCGAAGCCGACACCGAGTTCCTTGGCCCGATCGAACAGCGGCTGGGTCTCGGGCCCAGGCATCGACTGCTCGTAGTAGTGGTCGTGACCACCGATGTCTTCGGTGTACCAGCGGGGGAAGAACGTGGTCAGAGCGAGTTCAGGGAACACGACCAGGTCGCAATTGGCTTTTGCGCCCTGTTCGAGCAAGTCGAGGAGACGGGCGACCACGTCTTGCCGGCTCTCATCCTTGCTGATCGGGCCGAGCTGTGCGGCACCAACGGTGATCGAACGACTCATCCCGAGCCCTCTTCACTACGCCGTGAGGCCGCCAACGGAAGGCCGCCCTCACCATCGAGAAGCTCCGCCACCAACGCCACGGCTTCTTCGCCTTCGGTGAGTACGGCACCGTCGAGTCGCTGATCGATGACGGACCCGCCGGCGTCGAGAAGGAAGCCCTGACCCTTCCGGCCCGCGAACAGGTCGACATCGGTGTAGAGCCGAGGCTTGATCTGTGCCGGGTCACCGTCTTCTGGACAGAACGTCATGCAGTTGCCGCACTCGTTGCACAGCTCGGTGAGCAACAAGTATTGGTTGCGACCTTCGATGTGTTCCTGAGGGCTCTTCACGGCGAAGAACGCATCGTTCGGACACACCGTGACGCAGAAGTTGCAGGCAACGCAGCCGAACATCTCCAGCTCGTGATCGACCGCTCTCGGCAGCTTCTCGTTGCCGCGAAGGTGGTATCGCTCGATGCCATCGCCACGGATACTGGCCACATGCTCCGCCGCGAATGATCTCGAACCACCGCCAACGGCCTGTTCGTGGCGAGCAGCTCGCCACGAACGAAGGTCGGTGTGGCCGGCCTCGCGCACCTCGTTCGTGAGCGCTTTCAGCATCGGCACCAAGCGGCCGTAGCCACCAGGCTTCAACAGGTCGGAACACACGGTGGCCGGGTTCACCCCAGCCGCGATCGAGTCGGCCAGATTGTCCTTGGTGATGCCAGCCGAGAAGCTCACCATGATGTCGGCCTGATCCGCGCCTGGAAGCATGAGTTGACCGGGCAGAGCCTGGTCGAGGGTGTCGAGCAACGTCATCGCCAGGACATGCAGCGGTGGGCCAGAGAGATACATCGTCTCGTCTGGCATCCACTGCTTCTTGTTGTCGACCACGAGTGTGTTGGTGAGCTTGATCCCGAAGCGCTTGCCTCGATCCTTGGCGTACTGATTCAGCTCCTGGATCAGTTCGATCCC
Organism: uncultured Acidimicrobiaceae bacterium; assembly: GCA_964648595.1. GTDB lineage: Bacteria > Actinomycetota > Acidimicrobiia > Acidimicrobiales > SZUA-35 > SZUA-35. The sequence goes on along the minus strand of CAZYLX010000011.1, from coordinate 14,603 downwards.
ACGATCGAACTGGAGATCGTCGGCGAACGCCGACTTCTTCACCGACACATCGGCGTAGCCGAGCTCGTCGTTCACGATCCCGGCAACCGTCTCGTATCCAAGCAAGGTGGGGTTGAGCTTCACGATGACATCGAGCTCATGCTCATCGATCAGGTGCTTCGTGATCGATTCGATCTCGTCCGGAGGGCAGCCATGGAATGTCGACAGGGTGAGCGTGTCGGCAATGACTTTGTTGAAATCGTGATCGGCGAACGTGGCCCACGAGCCCGTCAGCTCCGATCGGAGCTGATCGATCTCAGCCGTTGCGTTCTTCATGCCACGGATGAAGGTCGACACCTTGTCAGACGAGATTCCGGCAAGGTCATAACCGACGCTCATGTCGAACACGTGCGGGCCGGGATCAGGTCCGATGAACTCGGCCAACGGCTCCCATTGCCGCAACATCTCGAGCAGCATCGAGGCCTTCACGTACTCGGTCAGGCTCTGGGGAACCGTGAGCTCCTGGCTCCATTCGATGTTGTAGCCAACGGTTTGCATGTCGATGCACGGCCGGTTGATCACGAGATCGTCGAGGATCTGCACCGTCTTCAGTTCGAACAAGCGCGAGCCGCCGAGCCAGGAGAGCACGATGTTCTCTGCCAGCTGGCTGTGGGGGCCGGCGGCGGGCCCGATCGGCGTGGCACACCGCCGACCGAGGAACTCGAAGCCCAGGTCGATCTCGGGGTCCGGCTTCCAGATCCGCGCATTGGGCAGGTCAAAGATCTTCTTCCGCGTGGCCCACTCGTGTTCGATCCGGCCGAGCAGGCTCGACAACGACATCGGCGTGAGCGGCGGCGTCTCCTCAGCTGTGGGCGCGGTGAGTTGGTCAGTCATGAGGCGAGCCTTCCTTGGCGAGACGGAGCATGGTGTGAAGCAGCACGTTGGCGCCAGCTTCGAGATCGTCGGGCGCCGTGTATTCGGCAGGGTTGTGACTGAGACCGTTGACGCTCGGCGTGAAGATCATCGCCGTTGGACAGACACGGGCGAGCATCTGAGCGTCGTGACCAGCGCCGGACGGCATGCGCTTGACGCCGTGGCCGAGCTCGGAGGCGACGGATTCGACCATCGACACCAAAGACTCGTCGAACGACACCGGCTCGAACCGAGCGAGCGACTCGAACGAGATCGAGCAGCCTTCATCGGCAGCGGCCTTGATCGCGAAGTCGTGGAACGCCTGTTCAGCCTCGGCCAACACTCGCTCGTCTGTGTTGCGAAGATCGACGGTGAAGGTGGCTGTCGCCGGAACAACGTTCACGAGGTTGGGCCGGAACTCGACACGGCCGACCGTCGCGACCTGGGGTTTGCCCAGCTTCAGCGCCAGTTCACGAACGTACGCCGCACACGACGCTGCGACGAATCCCGGATCCTTCCGCAAGTGCATCGGTGTGGTTCCGGCGTGATTGCTCTGACCGGTCAGGGTGACTTCCTGCCAGCTGATCCCCTGCACGCCCTCGACCGCACCGACGGTCACACCCTCGACCTCCAACACCGGACCCTGCTCAACGTGGAGTTCGACGAACGCGTGAGGAACCCGGCCCGGCAGCGGAGCGCTACCGGCGTAGCCGATTCTCGCCAGTTCATCCCCAACCCGAGCTCCGTCGAAGCCCTCGATCTCGAGCGCTTGTTCGATCCCCATGCCACCGACATACACCAGGCTGCCCAGCATGTCCGGGGGGAAGCGAGCGCCCTCCTCGTCGGTGAAGAACGAAACAGCCAACGGGCGCTCGAGCTCGAGGCCGGCAGCGATGACCGTTTCGATGACTTCCAGACCGGCCAACACACCGAGGTTGCCGTCGTAGCGGCCCCCTGTGGCGACGGTGTCGATGTGAGATCCAGTCATGACAGGTGGTGCGTTTCCATCGCTCGGCATCACCGCCGTGACGTTGCCAATGCCGTCGATGGAAAGCTCGAGACCGAGATCTCGCATCCATGTGACGACGAGGTCACGGCCTTGCTGATCCTCATCGGTGAGGGCAAGCCGAGCACAACCTTCGGTGCCCTCGATCGCCCCGATCGCGGCGAGGTCGGCCAAGCGTTGGCCCAGACGGCTGATGTCGATCCGCAGGTCTGCGGCCCTCGTTCCATTCACCGTTGTGACCGTAGCCCACTTCTTTACAAAAAGTAAAGGACGGGCCCAGAAAGGGCGGACGCCCGACAAAACAGTCCGCAGCAAGGGTTCTGCGAGCCGCACAACCCGCTGAGCACACGGCGACCGATCTTTACGTTTCTTGCAGAAAACAGTCGAGATCCGTGCAGTCTCCATCGCTGCTCGAAGACGAGACGCGTCTTGATAAGTAGTGTGTCTACCGTGCTGCAGGGCTACCTAGAACTACTTGTCGAACCGTTCAAAGAGAACGACCCTGGCCCACACGTCACTGCTGTCCTCGAAGCCTTGACGAGTCGTGGCTTCGTCGTCGACATGGGCCCGTTCTCGACGACGATCGATGGCGATCTCGAAGAACTGGTGGACGCACTCCGGGATGTTCTCACCGCCGGATTCGATGCGGGTGCGACCAGTATCCAAGCCAGGCTCGAGCGCCGATGACAGATCGAGCCGACGAGGTGCTCCCTGCGTCGAACCGGGTTACTCATGAGTGAACCGGTGGTTCCCGTCGATCTCGTCGTCCACGATGCTCGGCTCATCGCCACGGTCGACGCCGAGCGGCGTGAGATCCCAGGTGGGTGGATCGCAATCACTGACGGCACGATCAGCCACATCGGCCGAGCAGGCGACCCCGTCCCCCAGGGACATCACCGGGTCTCGGCCTCGGATTGCCTCGTGACACCCGGGCTGATCAACACGCACCACCACTTGTTCCAGAATCTGACCCGGGCCTGGGCCCCGATGACCGGCCAATCGCTCTTCGGCTGGTTGGAATCGCTCTACCCGACCTGGACGGCCAACATCGACGAGGAGTCGGTGTACTCAGCAGCGTGGGTGGGGTTGGCCGAGCTCGCCCTTTCCGGTTGCACCACGTCGAGTGATCATCACTACCTTCATCCGCCGCGTGCCGGCGATCTGCTGTCCGCCGAGATCAGCGCTGCTGCCGACCTCGGTATGCGCTTTCACCCGACCTATGGCTCCATGAGTTTGTCGAAGAAGGACGGCGGTCTCCCGCCAGACGACGCGGTTCGAGACGAAGACGACATCCTCGCTGAATCCGAGCGCCATGTCGGACGCTGGCACGACGCATCCCCTGGCTCAATGGTGCAAATCGCCCTTGCCCCGTGCTCGCCGTTCACCGTGACACGACAACTCATGCGTCGAACGGCAGAGTTGGCCGAGCGACTCGACGTGCGACTTCACACCCACTTGGCCGAGAACTCCGATGACGATGAGTTCGCCATCGCCCACTTCGGCATGCGCCCAGTCGATCTCTACGAAGACGTCGGTTGGATGACCGAGCGGACATGGGGGGCACACGTGGTTCGACCGAACGAAACCGAAGTCGGTCGATTGGGTGCAGCTGGCGTTGGCATCGCTCATTGTCCGAGCTCGAACATGATCCTCTCGTCCGGTATCGCACCGTCGGTCGCCCTTCACAACGCGGGGTGCCCGGTCGGCATTGGCTGCGACGGGTCGTCCTCGGCCGACTCGGGTTCGCTTTGGCAGGAGGCCCGTCTTGCGATGCTTCAGGGAAAGCTCACGGCCGGTGCCGGCGCGATGACGGCCCGCCTCGCCCTCGAATTCGCCACTCGGGGCGGAGCCGGCTGCCTCGGCCGGACTGGAGAACTCGGAGAGATTTCCGTCGGTGCGGTTGCTGATCTTGCGATCTGGAAGCTCGACGGCCCAACGTTCGCGGGAGTCCTCGACGACCCGGTCGAGGGCTGGCTGCGTTGCGGACCGACGTCAGCCTGGCACACGATTGTCAACGGCAAGCACGTCGTGCGATCTGGCGAGCTGGTCTCGGAGCACCTCACCGAGCGGCTTGTCGAGCATTCAAACATCGCCCGCCGCTTCCAGTCTCAACGCTGAGTTCTGTCGATCGTCTTTACACAATGTTAAGCCTGACACATCCAGCAACGAAGACCCGCTCCGCAGCACGCTGGTCGATCTTTACGTTTCATACAGGAAGTAGCAATGACCTCTCTATCGCCAACGGAACAGCTCGCCATCGACGGTCACGCCGGGGCCATTCACACGAGGGTCTGGGAACAACAAACTGCAACGCCGAGGGGGGTCATCTGCTTCGTTCACGGCTACGCAGAGCACGGCGGCCGATACGCCCACGTTGCCGACTTCTTCAGCGCCTTGGGCTTCGTGGTTGTCGCGGCCGACCACGTCGGACACGGTTTGTCCGAGGGAGAGCGAGCCCTCATCGGTGACTTCGGCTCGGTTGTCGACGATCTGGGGCAGGTTGTCGCGTTTGCAGAGCAACGATTCCCCGGCATTCCGGTGGTCATGATGGGGCATTCGATGGGTGGCCTCATCACTGCCCGCTTCGTGCAGCGTTGGCCGGACCGGCTGACCGGAGCGGTCTTCCTCGGTGCCGTGCTCGGCGAATGGGAGTGGGCCAGAGAGGTGCTTGCGCTTCCCGAACTCCCAGACACCGACTCCGATCCTTCAGGGATGTCCCGCGACGCTGACGTCTGCGCCAAGTACGCGAGCGATCCGCTCGTGTACCACGGGCGCTACAAACGCCAACTTCTGGTGGCCGAAGTCGCGGCGCTCGATGAGTTCCGCGCCGAACTCGCCCGGATCACCATTCCCGTTGCTGCGTTCCACGGTGAGGCAGATCCGTTCGTCCCCTACGGTCCGACGGTGAGCGCGGTCAAGGCGATGGCCTCGCTGGATCAGCGCATCAAGGTCTACGCCGGCGCTCGTCACGAGCTCGTGAACGAGACCAACCGCGAAGCGGTCATCAACGACTTGTATCGCTGGGTCGACGGCGTCCTCGCGACGAGCTGATCGGCCCTCAGGCGGGCTGGCCGTCCCTCACCCCGGACATCAACAGCCCGATCGATTGGGGCGTGGCATCGGCGCGTTGGACCTCACCCATGATCTCGCCCTCGAGCACCACCACGATGCGATCCGACATTTGGATCACTTCGTCCAGGTCTTCCGAGATCAGCAAGATCGCGGCACCTTCGAGCCTCTGCTCCAACAGACGCTCGTGGATGTACTCGGCCGCGCCGATGTCGACGCCACGTGTTGGCTGGGCGACCACGAGCACCTCTGCATTGCAGGTGAACTCGCGGGCGATGACGACCTTTTGGATGTTGCCGCCCGAGAGGTTCTTGGTTGGTGTGTCGATGTCGGGCGTCTTCACTCGATAGTTGTCGACGAGGCCGGTGCACCACTCCACGATGGCCGGTCGGTTCAGCAGGCCTCGCTTCGTGTAAGGGTCCTTGGCGTAGTCGACCAGGAGAAGGTTCTCAGCGATCGTGAAGTCACCGATAACGCCTTCGACCATGCGTTCTTCCGGAACATAGGAGAGCCCGAGTTGCCGCACTCCCTTTGGCGTCGGGTTGGTCACCGTGGTTCCGTTGATCTTGATCTCGCCAGAATTGATGGAGCGCAGACCGAAGACTGCGTCGGCGAGTTCACGTTGCCCGTTGCCCGACACGCCGGCGAGGCCGACGATCTCGCCAGCCCTCACCGAGAGCGACAGATTGTTGACCGCCGTCGTTCCGCGATCTCCGGTGACGTGAAGTCCCGAGATCTGGAGGCGCACTTCGCCTCGGTCCGTCGGCACCACGGTTCGGGTCAGCTCCACGGGTCGTCCGACCATCAGTTCGGCCAGTGACTCGCGGGTCGATTCCGAGGGAGTGGTGTGGCCGGACACTCGCCCGTCTCTGAGGACGGTGATGTCATCGGAGAGTTCCATGACTTCGTGCAGCTTGTGGGAGATGAAGATCAGGCCTTTGTCATCGGCCGTCATCTGTCGCAGGGTGACGAAGAGTTCATCGACTTCGGACGGAGTCAACACTGCGGTTGGTTCGTCGAGCACGAGGAGCCGAGCATCGCGATAGAGCGCTTTCAAGATTTCAGCTCGTTGGCGTTCGCCGACCGCCAGTTGCCAGATGTAGGCATCGGGGTCGACGTTGAGGCCATAACGCTCAGAGACTTCGTTCAACTTCGATCGGACCGGACGCATGTCGCTGAGGCCGCGTCGCCCACCCAGACCAAGCGCCACGTTCTCGGCAACGGTGAGAGTTGGCACCAGCATGAAGTGTTGATGGATCATGCCGATGCCTCGGGCGATCGCATCGGATGGAGAAGAGATCGTGACGTCCTCGCCGTCGAGTCGGATCGTCCCCTCATCGGGCCGGTAGAGGCCGTAGAGGATCTTCATCAACGTGCTCTTTCCGGCACCATTCTCACCGAGGAGCGTGTGCACCTGACCGGGCAGTACCGAGAGATCGACGGCGTCGTTCGCCAAGACTCCGGGAAATCGCTTGGTGATTCCCTTCATCTCGAGCATCGGTACTGACCGGTCAGCCTGCATTGTTGCTACTCGATCCCGGTGGTGATGGAGCCGTCGGCGATGCCTGCCGCAGTTGCATCTGCTGCTGAGCGAATGTCGCCGTCGAGCGCAAAGCCGTCGTTGTACTCGATGACAAGACCGTCATTGGCCAAGGTCAGCGTGAACACCTCGCCGCCGAGCGTTCCCGCTTCGACGTTCGAGATGATCTCTTCGAGGATGACCTCCCAGTGATACACCTGCGATGCAACGACGACGTCGGAACCGAGCGCTGTCTGGTTGGCCTGGGTTCCGAACCACGGCACACCCTCCTCTGATGCCACGCCTGTTGCTCCGACGACCATCTGGGCGCTTCCCGTGAGGACATCGGCGCCATTGCCAACGTGTGCAGTCGCCGCTTCCGCTGCCAGGGCAACGTCGCTGAACGATTCGATGTAGTTGACGTTGACCGACACCGAACCGTCCTGGGCAGCTGCGCCGGCAGCAAACCCGTCGATGTAGAGCGCAGCATCACCGACTTCAACCGGGCCGACGACTCCGATCACGCCGCTTTCAGACAGCTGCGCCGCGATCGTGCCCATCACGTAGCCGCCTTCGTCTGCACGCACGGTGTAGGCGTACACATTGGCGATGTCGAACGTGTCAGCAGCCGTGCCCCATGCGAATGAGACCTCCGGGAAATCCGGTGCGATCTCCTCGAGCGGACCGCCGTATTGCGAGCCGTGAGCGATGACCAAGTCGAAGCCGTCCTCGGCGTAGCCCCGCAGAGCGGCTGCGGCGTCCTCGACGACGAAGGTGCCGTCGGTGATGTCGAACTCGAGCGTGCGACCTTCACCGATCACGTTGACGGCATCGACCATGCTCTGGGTGAACGCAAGGTCGTTGCTGGCGCTTGGAGCGACCACTGCGATCCGGAACGCTTCATCTTCGCCGCCTGTGTCATCACCACCCGCATCTGACGTTTCCTCAGTTGATGCGTCGTCACTGTCGCTTCCGCACGCTGCTGCCACCAGCGCGAACGCTGCTAGCAAGGCGATCAGAAGTCGTATTGGATTCTGTTTGCTCATCATGGGTTTCTCCCCGTTTTCTTGTCTTGGCGAAATCTGTTGCTCAGCCCGCACGATCGAACGGTTTCGTCAGGGCTGCGGGTGGGCCGATCCGGCGGCTGACCGCGACGAGCACGAGAATCGTGAGAATCGCTGGGGCCATGGCGGTCAGGCTCGACGCCGGACCCGACACGATTCCGAGCGTCTTCCACTGTAGGACCGTTGACGAAACGATACCGAACAGCAGTGCGCCACTCATCACCCACGGCATACGCCATGCGCCGAAATAGACGAGTGCAATGGCGATGAAACCCTGACCGGCAGTGAGGTTCTGTTGGAAGATTCCGACCTCGAGTGCCAACGCAGCGCCGGCGAGCCCCGCCATCGCATTTCCGATGATGATCGTGAAGGTGCGAACAACTCGGACGCTGACTCCAAGCGTGTCGGCGGCTTCAGGGGTTTCACCAACGGCGCGGACGTTGAGTCCGAACGTGGTGCGGTTCACGACGAACCACATGACAGGGACGAGGAGGAATGCCAAATAGACGAGCGGGTTGTGGTTGAAGAAGATCTCCCCGATGTGGGGGATGTCCGAGAGGACCGGGATCGGCGCTTTGCCGACGCCGGGGATCGGAATCGGCGTGCCGACCTGTTTCTGGAAGAGCAAGTCGGTGAAGCCCAGGCCGAACAGGAAGATGCCGATGCCGCTGATTCCTTGTTCGGCCTGCATCACCACGGTGAGGAAGGCGTAGACCACCCCCATGACGGCACCGGCGACCAGCGCCGCCACGACGCCGGCCACGGTGCTGCCGGACTCGAGCGCGGTGTAGTACGCCGCGTAGGCGCCGATGAGCATCACTCCTTCGACACCAAGATTCAACACACCACTTCGTTGCCCGAGCGTCTCGCCCAGCGCCGCGAACAAGAACGGAGTGGCCAGTCGAATGCCACCGGCCAGTGTTGCGACGAGGACGGACACCGTGAAGAAATCGCTCATTTCGCGACCTCCTCTCGCTCGGCATCCACCCAACGTTGGAGGCGCCCTTTCATCCGAAGACTGGCGACGACGAAGACTACGACGATGCCGTTCAAGGCGACGATCAGCGCCGCGGGCACTTGTAGCTCGCGCTGGAGTTCGATGCCGCCGGTGAGCAACCCTCCGAACAGGAACGAAGCGGGTATCACCGTCAGTGGGTGCAGCCCGCCGAACAGGGCGGTCACGATCCCGTTATAGCCTGCGTTCTGGGTGAAGCCGGCAGCGCCGCCTTCGCCGATCAGGCGGTGTGACTCGCTTCCGAAAACCAAGATCGCCCCGGCGATACCTGCGCAGGCGCCGCTGATCGCGAGGGCTTGCACAATCGACCGCTTGACCGGCATGCCCGCGTATCGGGAGGCGTTGGTGTTGTAGCCCACGGCTCGAAGCCGAACACCCAGGGCGCTGCGGAAGAGCAGGAAGTAGCCGAGGATCGCCACGAGGATCGCCACGACGAAACCGAAGTGCAGGCGAGTCCCGCCAGGGAGGAGCGGAAGATCGGCGTTCTCGCTCAGCCGCTCGGTCTGTTGAATCTTGATCGCTCCTTCCTCGATGAGAAGGTCCTGCAGCAAGAAGCTGAGGATCTGTGCAGCGACGATGTTCATCATGATCGTCGAGAGAATCTCGTTGACACCGGCGTAGGCCTTGAGTGCACCAGGGATCGCCCCCCAGATGCCGCCCCCGATGGCCCCACCGATCAGCACGAGAGGGACGAGCACGACTCGTGGGAGATCCGGGAACGCCAGCGCCAGCATCGTCGACACGATGGCGCCAGCGATGATCTGCCCCTCTCCTCCGATGTTGATCACACCAGTCCGGAACGCAATCGAGATCCCGACACCCACGAGCATCAATGGCGTGGCCTTGATGGCGGTGTCGGCCAGATTGTCCCAGCTACCGAAGCCACCTTCGAGCAACGCTCGATAGCCCTCGAGCGGGTTCGCTCCGAGGGCGAGCAACATGATTCCCCCGACAGCGAGCGCACCGATAACAGCGGCGAGCGGGAATACCACACCCACGAAGGGACGGATCGCTCGCCGAAGAGCTGCGTGCGGGAGCGCGTTCTGAGCAGGGGCTTCGGGCGGTGCAGTCGTGGTGCTCACCGGGCGACGATCCCAGAGGTCGACCGTCGGTCACGCACCGATGCGAACAGGCCGAATCTGAACATGTTGTTCATGCGGCCTCGGCGAACGAGGCGACCCGCTCGCCTTCGGTCCCATACGCGAGGCCATCGTCCAGCATGATGAGGACGTTAGGCGCGATCCCAGCGCGCAGCCCGTCTCCCGCACACAACTCCTGATCGAGCGTCGGTAAGGGTCGGATCAACATGGGCAAGCTGGTGCGTGTACCGATCGATGGCGCCATCGGGTCAGCGAATCGCTGTCAGGACTCGACCAATCGAGTCAGGCGGGCAGCCCACGATTTCTTGGAATGCTCCGGGATCGGTTGCGCCTTCGGTGACCACGATCAGGACGGTGCTGTTCTTCGGGTCCGGCAATGCTTCGAGCGCTTGGGGATCAGCCAGAAGAGCTTCGAGGCCAGCCAAGGCCGCCGCCCCTGTCTCTCCCGCAGCGACCGCTGCGTCGGCAAGGTGTCGCATCGCATCGCGGGCGGCGTCGTCATCGACGGACACGAACCAGTCGATGCCCGAAGACAAACGGGGCCAGGCGATCATCGAAGGCAGCCCGCAGTTGAGGCCCACCATGATCGATCGGTGTGGCCCCGGAACGTGCGTGATCTCTCCAGCCATGGCCGAGGCCTGGATGCAGTTGGCATCCAGTGGTTCGACGCCGACGATGGTCGGGCGACGCTCGCCCGACCGGTAGTGCGTCACCGCCGCGGACATGAACGCGCCGACACCCATTGGAATCACCACGAGGTCGGGATGGGGAAGCCCGCTGGCGTCGATGGCCTCGTCAACCTCGCCGAAGATCGTTGTGTAGCCCTCGATCACCTGAGCCGGGATGGTCTCGTAGCCATCCCAGGAGGTGTCGGACACGACAAGACAACGATCACCCGCTTCCTGGCCAGAGCGAGCGACCGCATCGTCGTAGTCCCCGTCGACGATGGTCACGGTGGCGCCTTCTGACTCCATCGCCGTGATGCGGGCCGAAGCCATGCCCGCAGGGACGAAGACCTTTGCGTCGAATCCGAGGAGTCGAGCCATGAAGGAAACGGCCCGGCCATGGTTGCCATCGGTTGCCGTTGCCAGCGTGAACGGACGCAAGTGAGCGAGCTTTGCCGCCAACTCGTTGATGTTCGCCCACGGTTCCGGTTCCTCCCCGAGGTGAGCGCAGATCGCTTGATACGTTGCCCAAGATGCGCCGAGGATCTTGAAAGACGGCAACCCCATTCGCCGGGTCTCCGCCTTTACCAGAAGGCGACCAACGCCGATCTTCGCCGCCAAGACTGGAGCGTCGAGCAGCAGCGTGGGTTGGTAGGCGGGCATGCGACGATGGAACGCGGCAATTTCATCCGGCGGCTCCGGCCAGTCGCGCTGATCACTGAGCGGGTTCTTGGTGACGTATGCAGACATGGCTTTCTCCGAGCACGTTCGTTGTGAAGTCGGGTGACTTCAGCTGATGGATTCCATTGCGGCGAAGAGGCAAGGAAGCGTCGATTCTCCTCGAGACCGCGGAGGGCCCCGGCAGTTCCACGTCTGTCGGTCACCCCGTAGGCACAGACCGACCGGATGCCCACCTCGGCGCACGCATCGGCGATCACGGTGAGGGACCCTTCGATGGCGTTTGGCGACTCGTGATGATCGACGATGGCAATACAGCCGGCCTCGACAAGGCCAGGTGAGCGGCCCATCCTTCCATCGGTCATCCCCGTCACGACAACGAGCGTAACACCCGAACTTAACGAAAAGTCAAGACAGTTCCGCACTCCACTGTCACCATGGTGGTGCCGCAGACAAGCAGTTATCGACCATGTAGGGTGCGAACCATGAGATCTGGTCACCTCGAACTACTTGTCGAACCGTTCAAAGAGAACGACCCGGGCCCGCACGTCGCCGCTGTGCTCGACACCTTGACCGCGGCCGGATTCGATGTCGACATGGGTCCGTTCTCCACCACCATCGACGGCTACCTTGACGAGCTCGTGGGAGTCCTTCAAGAAGTGCTTACGGCAGGTTTCAACGCTGGTGCCACCAGCATCCAAGCCAGGGTCGAGAGCCGATGACGGACGGCGCCGACGAGTTCTTGTCTGCGCTCCGTCTGGCCGTCGACCACCTCGGCGCAACCGTCCTTGCCCCTCGGTCATCACGCAAGGGCGACGAGCCCGTGATCTGGAAGGGCGAGACCGTTGCTTACCTTCGGCTCAACGAGCTCCACGGAGCCCTCGAACGCGCCGTTGCGTCGGTTGAACGAGAAATCGGCACCCGTCTGGTCGAGATGACCCGAGCGGAGAAGCAGGTCGCTGTGCGTCGCCTCGACGAACATGGCGCCTTCCTTCTACGGGGAGCAGTAGAGGATGTCGCCGGGTGGATGGGTGTCAGCAAGGTCACGCTCTACAGCTATCTGAACGCAATCGAGCGCGCCGACAGCTGATCACTTGCATCAAGCAACAAGGGAGTTCCCGTGTACACAAGACTTGTCGTCGGGTACGACGGACGGACCCGATCGTACGAAGCGGTCAACGCAGCAGCCGAGATCGCCCGAGCCCTCTCGGCAAACCTGCACATCGTCACCGCCGTCGCCAAGGACCGCTTGCGCGACCTCGACGGAGGTCCAGAACGCCGGGCAGTTGACGTTGAGGAAGCACAGGCCGCACTCGATCGTCTCGCCGCAGAACTCGACGGCGTCGAAGTCTCGAACAGCGCAACCAAAGGAAGCCCTGCCGACGTCATTCTCGCCGAAACGTCGCGAGTCAACGCTGACCTGATCGTGGTCGGCAACAAGCACGTCCAGGGTGTCGGCCGAGTCCTCGGCTCCATCGCGGAACACGTGATGCACAAGGCGCCGTGCGACGTGCTGGTGGTCAACACCAACCGAGCCTGACACAACGAGCGGCGCCCACGAACTGGGGGATCCCCGGCCGGATCACCAATTGTCGGTGTGGCGCTAACCTCCGCACATGACCATCGCCGCTCGAAGGTGAGCAACTGGTACGGCGTCGTGTGCGGTGCTCTGTTGGGGCTGCTTTTCGCTGTCTGGACCTTCGGAACCGACTTCTTCGGCGGTGACGTCAGCTACTGGAACTACCTGTGGGGCGACGCGGGCAGCGGTTTGGCCGCGTTCCGCTACTACGTGAACGAGCCTTGGTCATTCCCGTTGCTCCAAGCCAACGCAATCAACGAACCGGAGGGAGTGAACATCGCCTTCACAGACAGTTTGCCACTCCTTGCGCTGGTCGCGAAAGCACTGAAACCCCTTGGAATTCGTGCCGAGTTGTGGTGGTCTTGGTGGTATCTGTTCATCTACGCAGCGCAGGGTGCTGCTGCGGCGTACGCCGTGAAGTCGTGGGGCGCTCGGTCTCTCTTGCTTCAGGTCTCAGCGAGCGTCATCGTGCTGTCAGCGCCAATCTTTCTCCTGCGCACCTGGCACCCCGGCCTTGCCGGTCAGTTCACTCTGTTGCTGGCATGGGCATTCGTCGGGAAGCTTCGCGAGGCGAAACCCCCATCCAGCCGAGTACTTGCCGCCGGGGCTGTGGTCGCTCTGATCGCGATGCTCGTTCACGTCTACTTGCTGCTTGGAGTCATGGTCATCCTCGTGGGTGGCGTCCTCAACGAGGTAGCGAGCGGGACACTGCCCTGGAAGCGGGCAGCCGGTTGGTTCGCCGGCCTCACGACTTCAGTGCTCGCACTGGCAGCAGTCTGTGGCTACTTCTCAGCGGGCGCATCGCAGGCTGATGGCTACTTTCTCGTCGGAATGCATCTCTTCGGTCCCGTCGTTCCACAGCGTTCGACGTTCTGGCCTGGCAACGAATGGACGATCAACGCCTCAGGCTCGTTCGAGGCCTTCAACTGGTTGGGCTTCGGCTGGATTGGGGTCATCCTGCTCGCGGCATTCGCTGGACGGCACCGGTTCGCCGCGTTCGCGAAGAGATACCAAGTGCTGCTTGGCGCTCTTGTCATCCTGACGCTGTATTCGATCACGCCGGTGATCCGGCTCCGGGACGACAATCCTCACGACCTCAGAACACCACTTCGGTGGGTCTACAGCGACATTGGCGCACACCGATACGTCTACGGCGCTGCCGGTTTGCTTGCGGTTGCTCTCGTTGCGACCTACCTCACCAGACGGCCAACGACAGGATGGCGATACGGGCTCTTGGTGCTCCTCGCTCCGGCAACGATCTGGTCGTTGTCGATGCTGTCTGACCCAGTTCTGATCGACGGTGTCACAGGACAGTTTCGAGCCGCAGGCAGACTCTTCTGGGCGGTCAGTTATGGGGCGCTGGTTCTCGGCCTGGCCTCATTGGCCAGGGCAAACGGCCGTCGCGCTGCTGTCGTGTTGCCGGGGATCGCCATCGCCCTCTCTGTTGTGCAACTCGTTGATGTCTCGGCGTTCCGAGACCAGGCGGGGCAAACCCTGGATCCGACCCCTGAGCGGATCGAACGTCTGGATCAGATCGCCGGCCTGGTGCAGGGCTTCGAGCAGATTCACCTCGAACCAGCATTCAACTGCGCCGTGACGCTCGCTGGCTACGACGGCATCTGGGCCTATCAGGACATCGGCATCGTCGCGTCGTGGGATCTCCAGCGAATCGACGCTGCCTACGCAGCGCGCAGGCCGGACGAGGACTGCGCTCAGCGACCTTCTCTCGAACGAGGCGATGGCGTGGTCAACGTCGTTGTGGCAGCACCGGACTTCATCGAACAGGTTCCGTCGGATCTTGGTTGCCGGAGCGTGGGCCTCGTCGTTGCTTGCTCGACGAAATGGGCCGGCGGCTGACCCCCGATCGAACTGGTGGTGCCAAGCGCTTCCAGGACGACGCCTGACACCACCAGTTGCGATGGCTCCACTGGTGGCTGGTTCACGCAGCGGGGCAGAGTTCGGCCGCAGTGGCCACCCCGAAAGCCCTGAAGAAGGTCGCGGTGACCGGCTCAATCGG
>CAZYLX010000010.1:0-17165 GCA_964648595.1 uncultured Acidimicrobiaceae bacterium | reverse complement strand
AGAGTGAACCTATGACCGCCACCGGCCTGAAGATCGCCTACGTCCTGTACGACGAGTTCACGATGCTCGACATCGTTGGCCCATTCAACGTCTTCGATGTCGTGCCAGGCGTCGAGAACGTCTGGGTCGGCGAAATGCTCGGCGTGGTGAGCGACCAGCCACTGGGCGGTGCTCGACCGTTTTGCCAGCTATGGCGCAACTGCGTCAGACGAGCGAGTCATGCTCCACGATGAGGCCGGAATCGGCACCGCCCTGGCCGAGCTCACCGAACTGTTGCTTGACCTGTTCCAGGCGGTGGCGATGTCCTCATCAGTGACCGACTTGGTCTCGGCTCCGTCGTCGACCTCGTGGATGATCGCGAACAGTCGAGCTTCCTGACTGCTTCGAAATCGTCATCAAAGAAGCGGAAGGTACGATCCCGACATGACGGTTGCTGTTCAGTTCCCGACCGAACTCCCCGAGGGCTACGAGTGGTTCGAAGACGAACCGACATTCCACCCGGCTCTGCACCTGCAGTTGGAGCAACCGACCGACCTCGTGATGCTCGAAGATCTCGGCTACGCCACCGAGGAGATCGCGTCGAAGGCAACTCCCGTTGCGGCCTCCGCCCCGTTCCGAATGCTCAGCGACGAAGGAGCGTCGGTGATGCTCGAGGTGGCACGTGCCCTTCGAGCGTTCCATCGACCGGCCGGAAACCGCATCGAACGCGTGACGCGAGGCGGCTGCTACCGATCCCGTTGGCTTCGTGATCTGTGCACGAGCCCAGAGGTCACAGCCCACCTCTCTGCGATCTATGGCGTCGAAGTCCACCCCCATGTCATGCCGCACCATCTCGGACACCTCAACTTCGAGCCGACCAAGATCAACACCGCCGTCGACAAGTGGCACCACGACACGCTTCCGCTCGATTTCGTGCTCATGGTCACCGATCCGACCCAGGTGGCCGGCGGAGAGTTCGAGTACTTCACCGGGACCAAGGACGAAGCAGCCGCCCTCGCCTCGGCTGGTGAGACACCACCACGAGATCGAGTCGTAGCGCCCCACTTCCCCGGTGCCGGTTACGCGATCGCCCTTCACGGAAACATGGTCGTTCACCGTGCCGCCCCACTCACCGACCTCTCGGAACGGATCACGATGGTCAACGGCTACGTCGCCGGCGACCGGTCAATCGCCGATCAGAGTCGAAGCGCCGACTTGATCGGCGTCGATGACCCCGCGTGCCTCTGGACCGAGTGGGCAAGATTCGCCGCCTGGCGAGCCGAGGGGCGTCTGACCGCTCTCGTTGACGACCTGCCGTTCACCAGCGATCGGGATGCCGTGATCGCTGAGCTGGAGTCCTCGATCGAGGACGTACAGCGCGCCATCGACGAGATGCGGGCCGGCCCTCGCGATGCCGCCCACTACGGCGGCTGACCCGCTCGATCAGCGGACCGTCTCGGAGTTCAGCTCGAGCGGAGCGCAGTGTCCGACACCGCCGGCGGTGTGACCTCGACGTCCACCTCGAAGGCATCAGCCAAGAGCCGAGAGCGTTCCCTCGCAGCGTAGATCTCGACGTCCAGGTCAGCTCCAGCCACAGCGATGGGCTCGATCTCGAGCCGACCCTCTGACATGAAGACCCGCAACGACTGGACCGACGCGGCGTGACGTCGATCGAGCCCGATGGCCACGCGCAAGATACCGGCCAATGAGCGCACCAACCGCTTGTCAGTCTTGGACAAGCGGGCGAACTCTGCGTGCTTCTCGGTTGGATGACTCTTGCGGTGATAGCGGGCAATGACGGCGATCAGTTCGATCTCGTGCTCGGTGAACCCGGTGAGCTGCTCGCTGTTTCGGATCACGTAGTAGCTGTGTTTGTGGTGGCTGGAATGGCTGATGAACAATCCGACGTTGTGCACGATCGCCGCTGCCTCGAGCAGCTCCCGCTCATCGTTCCCAAGGCTGTGCAACTTGTGAGTTCGGTCGAAGAGTTGCGTCGCCAGATCGGCGGTGTGCTCTGAATGGTCGGGATCCGGGTCGAGCTGACGAGCGAGTCTCAACAGGTTCGACCGCCGAAGGTTCTCGAGCCGTTGATCACCGTCGGGTCCGAATCGGTCGAACAGCACACCTTCTCGTAGTGCGAACTCCGAGATCGTGAACTCCGGGATCGAGAAGGCCCGCGCGATCTCGTCGAGCAGCAGGGACCCGGCAACGATGATGTCGACTCGCTTCGCGTCGAGACCTTCGATCTTGCGTCGCTCTGCAGTGTCTCCCGAGCCCAGCTGGTCGACGACCATTGAAAGCTCCTCGGCGGTGAACGTCACCCCGTTCATCTGGCGAACATCGTCGCCCCGGCTGGCAGCAGCGATCGCGGCGATCGTCGTCGCTGTTCCCGAGCTCGCGATGGCCACTTCTGGCTGATGACCGCCGAGCTCATGGGCGACCGAGCTCAGCGCTGCTCGTACGTAGTTGCGACAGGCGTCGATTGCCTCAGGATCGATCGTTCCATCCCCTTCGATCACATCGGGGAAGAATCGCTCGGTCAGGCGAATCGCTCCGAGTTTCATCGAGCGCGCCTCGATCGCTTGCGCTCCCTCACCGATCAGGAACTCGGTGCTGCCGCCGCCGATGTCGATGACGAGGAGCCGCTTGTCGAATACGGGCAATGCCTGGAGCACACCGAGATGGATGAGCCGCGCCTCTTCGAACCCGCTGATGACTTCCACCTCAACGCCGACCTCATCGCGGGCTCGATCGATGAAGTCCGCCTTGTTCGTCGCCTCTCGAACCGCGCTCGTCGCGACGGCAACCAGCTCGACGTCACCAAAGCTCGACGCAACCTTTGCCATGCGGGAGAGAGTGGCGATGCCGCGATCGATCGCGTCCGGCGCCAGCTGCTTCATCTCGCCACCACCCTGACCGAGACGCACCATCTCCTTCTCGCTGGTCAGCATCTCGAACCCCCCGTGCTCACCGAGCTTGGCGACGACGAGATGCATCGAGTTCGTCCCGATGTCGATGGCCGCGCAATATGGGGAGGTGTCCTTGGTACGGGAGTTGGAGCTGTCCGTCACGGCACACGTGATAGCAGCCGTACGCTCCGATGGTGTCCTGGATCCTCACGATCGATGTCGAGGACGGCGAGATCGACCCAACGATCGATCGACTCTGGGACCTCGGAACGAATGGTGTCGCGACGATTCCCGCGCCGGATGCGAAGGTGAGCCGTCTGCTCGCTGGGTTCGAGAGCAAGGGTGTCGCAACAGACGCCAAAACGGTTCTCGGTGGAACCGTTGCCCCGATCGACCCGACCGCTTGGGCAGCACCGGAACAGGCCGTGGTCGACGTCGGTGGCCGATCGCTCACCATCGATGCAGGCCACAGCTTTGGTCACGGCAAGCACCCCACCACGCAGCTGTGCATCCGAGCGTTGGAGTCCCACATCCGCCCTGGAACCAGCGTGCTTGATGTTGGCTGCGGCAGCGGCGTGCTGTCGCTCGCCGCTGCTGCCGTCGGCGCTGCCAAGGTCTCTGCGATCGACATCGACCCGGCGGCGATTGCAGCCACCACCGCCAACGCGGCATCCAACAGCATCGAGCTCGATGTCTCGCCAACCGACATCGCCGACCTGGCAGGACCGTTCGACGTCGTCGTGGTCAACATGCTTGTCGCCGAGCTCGAGCCAATCGCCGGTGAGGTACGACGACTGGCCCGAGACTTGATCATCGTGAGCGGTGCTCTGGTCGAACAACGAGAACGGGTGCGTTTTGCCTTCCCGTCTGCTTCGCTCATTGAAGAGAACGTCGACGGAGATTGGCTCGGCCACGTCTACCGCACGGGAGAAACAGCCCAATGAACGAACAACACGTCTGGTACGCGGCATTCGGCTCGAACCTGTTTGCCGAGCGATTCTCGGTGTACCTGACCGGCGGGCCGATCCCGCTCAGCACCACGGGACGGGTCCAACGCGGCGCTCGAAACCCAGCACCGCCGAGTGGCGACCAGCCCTTCTCGCTCGAACGATCGTTGCTCTTCAGCGGCGCTGTCGCGCAGTGGGGAGGTGGAGGGACCGCTTCGGTGGATGCCGATCACAATCCGGTCACACCCACAATGGCTCGGGCCTACCGCATCACCCTCGAGCAGTTCGAGGACGTGTTCGCTCAAGAGAACGGCCTCGACGCTCCGGTCACCATCGACGTGCCCGCGCTTCTCGCCGGCCCGATCGACCTGACGGACCGCAAGTACGGGCGGGTCGAGCTCGTCGGCGAGATCGGCACGGATCCGGTTGTCACTCTGGCGACGTCGAGCCGCCCGACACAATTGGCCCCAGCGGACTCCAGTTATCTCAGCGTCATGGGCCTTGGACTCATGGAATCCTGGGATCTGACCGCTCGCGCCGCTGCCGACTACCTCGCCAGCCGCCCTGGCAACGCCGGTTTCTACGACCCTGGTGAACTGGCAGCTACGTTGACGTGATGCCGCGTCGCTTCGTCAACCGCATCACCGAATCACTCGGAATCGAGTACCCGATCATCCAGGCTCCCATGGGGTGGATTGCCAGGAGTCAGCTGGCGTCAGCGGTTTCCAACGCCGGTGGCCTGGGCATCATCGAGACGTCGTCCGGCGAGCTCGACAACATTCGTGAAGAGATCCGCAAGATGCGAGATCTCACTGACAAGCCGTTCGGCGTCAACATCGCCCAGGCGTTCGTTCGCGACCCAGACATCGTTCAGTTCGTCATCGATCAGGGCGTTCGCTTCGTCACGACATCAGCCGGAAACCCGATGGCCTACACGGCTCAACTCAAGGATGCCGGCCTGACCGTCTACCACGTCGTGCCGACGCTCAAGGGCGCGCTCAAAGCCGTTGACGCCGGCGTCGACGGGTTGGTCGTCGAGGGGGGTGAGGGTGGCGGGTTCAAGAACCCCGACCCCGTCGCGTCGATGGCCTTGCTTCCCCTGATCCGCTCGAAGGTCGACGTCCCCATCGTGGCTGCCGGCGGCATGCTCGATGGCCGCTCAATGGCCGCTGCGTTCAGCCTCGGAGCCGAAGCGATTCAGATGGGAACGCGCATGGTTTCGGCCACGGAGAGCCCGGTCCACGAGAACTGGAAGAACACCATTGTGAACGGTGGCGAGACCGACACCGTGTTCCTGAATCAGCGCCACTCGCCTGCCCTGCGGGCAATCAAGACCGAGAAATCCGAGGCTCTACAGTTCGTCGAACACAACGTTTTCGGCGACTTCGGTGACCCCCAGGCGCTCTATTTCAGTGGCGACATGAACGGCGCCATCGCCCTGAGCGGCCAAGTGCAGGGCCGAATCGACTCGATTGCTCCTGTTGCCGAGATCATCTCCGATTGCGTCGAGGAGTTCTATGCGGTCATGAGCGACATGGCCGACCGATACCTCGAAGCCAGCGCCTGAACATCCAGGGAACAGTGAAGAACCCATGATCGAACCCATCGTCTCGAGTCGCTGGCTCCAATCGAACTACGCAATCGCTTCGGTGTGCGACGTGCGCCCCGGCGGAGGCGGAGCTGATCCTTGGGTCGGCTATCTCGATGGCCACCTTCCTGGTGCAGCGCTCGTCGACCTCGACGCGGTGCTCGCCGGTCCACCAGCAGCCATCGTCGGGCGTCACCCGCTGCCCGACCCAACCGACTTCGCACGCGCCCTCGGAGCCCTCGGCATCGGCAATGAGGCGACTGTGGTCGCCTACGACGAGATGGGCGGGGCGTACGCCAGCCGTCTGGTGTGGATGCTGCGAGTGATCGGGCAGCCGGCGGCATTGCTCGATGGCGGTCGCCAAGCATGGAAGGGCGTGATGGACCGAGGCCAGGTCGAGATTGATCCCGTCAATCGGGACATCATCGACTGGCCCGAGACCGCTCTCGCCGACAGCTCCGATGTTGCTGATCACCTTCGCAACGGCGGGATCGTGATCGACAGCCGCTCCCCCGAGCGCTATCGAGGGGAAACCGAGCCGCTCGACAAGGTCGCCGGCCACGTGCCCGGTGCCATGAACCTTCCGTTCAGCGACAACCTTGACGGTTCGGGGCGTTTCCTCGACACGAGCGACCTGGCTCGACGATTCTCCGCGGTCAGCGACCCGAATCCCATCGTCTACTGCGGCTCCGGAGTCACGGCATGCCACAACGCGCTGGCGATGGAAGCGGCGGGACTCCCGCTGCCCCGCGTGTACGTTGGCTCGTGGTCCGGATGGTCGACAGAACCGGGCCGGAACGTCGCCGTCGACGATGAATCGTGACACGCTGTGACCGATGAAATGGCAGCACTCGTGAAGCGACGCAATCGATGAAGCGGCAGGGCTTCCTCGCCGTCTGGATCATCCTTGGCGCCGCGCTTGTCGTCGGTGTTCTGATTGCCCAGGACAGCTCTCCGACCTCGTCGGATGTCGTCGCTCCGGCCGGCGCCGAGCTCACAACGACGACCGCGGACGGTGCCGAGTCGACAACGACGGTGGCGGCACCTGCCACGGTCACCACGGCGGAGCCCACAACAACAACCACCCTCGCTCCCGACGAGTCGCCTGCACCAACCGATGCTGCCGAACTCGCTGTCGCACTGACCGAGGCGGAATTGATGGTGCGCTCGGCAGACGAACCAGCGCCCTGGGGGCGGCGCCAACAGCAGCTGTACCGCCAGATGACAGCGAACCGCGACTGGGCGCCCGAGGTCATCGCCGGTGTCGACGAGGCCGTTCGTCCTGCCGTCGAACTCAACTGGGCTGCCCGGTTGAACCTCTCGGCACTCGTGTCGAGTGGTCCGCTGAGCACCGTGCTTCCGGCGTGGAGAATCCGAGCCCCCCTTCCGGCCGACGAACTGATCGGGGCCTATGAAGAAGCCGAGGCTCAGACCTCGATTCCATGGGAGTACTTGGCCGCGATCAACTTGGTCGAGACTCGGATGGGTCGCATCGAGGGCTTGTCAGTGGCCGGAGCGACCGGGCCGATGCAGTTCCTCCCGTCGACCTTTGCCGAGTGTTGCGAGGGTGATCCGACCGTTGATCGAGATGCCATCATCGGTGCCGGTGTGTATCTGACGACCAGGGGCGGCCCGAACGACATGGCTCGCGCTCTCCGGGGCTACAACAACTCTGGCCGCTACGTCGACGCAGTGACGGCGTATGCCACGGTGCTCGAAGCCGATCCGGACGCGTACTTCGGGTATCACGCGTGGGACGTCTACTTCCTCTCGGCGGCAGGGCTCGTCCGCATGCCCGTTGGCTACAACGAACCAGAACCCGTCGACGCTGCTGAATGGATCGCCGCAAACCCCCAGGCCGTCATCGACTGACCAGGCTGCCGACTCACGATCCGCCGCGGCGCGAGCCCGTCGCGCTGACCGGCGACCGATAGACCTCGGTGCGATCGGCCGGCAATCGCTCATTGCCGAGAATCATGTCGGCCGCGGTTTCGGCGATCATCATCACCGGCGCATAGATATTGCCGTTGCTGACGTTCGGCATCACCGACGCGTCGACAACGCGCAGGCCCTCGACCCCATGGACTCGCATGGAGTCGGGATGCACGACGCTCATCTCGTCGACGCCCATACGAGCCGTGCACGAAGGGTGGAGCGCCGTCTCGGCGTCGCTGGCGACCCAGTCGAGAATCTCCTGGTCGGTCTCGACCGATGGGCCGGGGGAGATCTCGCCGCCGTTGAACTCCTCGAATGCCGGCTGGCTCATGATCTTCCGAGCGGTGCGGATGGTCTCGATCCACTCCCGCCGATCATCCTCTGTCGAGAGGTAGTTGAACTGGACGGCCGGATGCTCCCGGGGATCAGTCGAACGGATCTTCACCGTCCCCCGAACATCGGAGTACATGGGCCCGACGTGGACCTGGTACCCATGGCCATCCGTCGGTGCCGTTCCGTCGTAGCGGATGGCGATCGGGAGGAAATGGAACATGAGGTTCGGATAGTCGACCTGGTTGTTGCTCCTCACGAAGGCCCCGGCCTCGAAGTGGTTCGTTGCCGCCGGCCCCCGTCGAGCAAGCCATTGCAGGCCGATGAACGGCATGCGCCACTTCGCCAACTGGGGTTGAAGCGATACCGGCTTCAGGCACTCGTGCTGGATGTACACCTCGAGGTGATCCTGCATGTTCTCGCCGACACCGGGCAATGCGCTCACGACATCGATCCCGAGGCTGGCCAGGTGCTCAGGATCGCCGATGCCGGAGAGTTGCAGCAGCTGGGGTGAATTGAAGGCGCCGCCGCAGCTGATGATCTCGCCAGCTAGCGCAGTGTGTTTCCTACGGAAGCGGGAGTATTCGACGCCGACGGCTCGATTGCCGTCCATCACGATCTTGTCGACCTGGGCCAGTGTGAGCAGAGTCAAGTTCGGGCGATCAAGCACGGGGTGGAGGTAGGCCCTGGCTGCGCTCATGCGGCGGCCCCGGGTCATGTTCTTGTCGAAGACGCTGAAGCCCTCTTGGCGAAAGCCGTTGACGTCGTCGGTGCGTTCGAAGCCCGCTTGGGGGCCGGCTTCGAGCCAGGCGTCGAACAGAGGGTTCTGCGCCGGACCGGTTTCGAGCTGGAGCGGGCCGTCGTCGCCCCGATAGGCATCGCCACCGATCAAACGATTCTCCATCCGCTTGAAGTAGGGCAGGCAGTGGGCGTAGTCCCATTCCTTCATCCCATCGAACTCGGTCGACCAACGGTCGAAGTCCATGGGGTTGCCCCGCTGGAAGATCATGCCGTTGATCGACGATGAGCCTCCGAGCACTTTGCCTCGAGCGTGATAGACCCGCCGCCCGTCCATGTGCGGCTCGGGCTCACTCTCGTACTTCCAGTCGTAGAAGCGGCTTCCGATCGGGTAGGTCAGGGCGGCTGGCATGTGAATGAACACATCCCACTTCCAGTCCTTGCGCCCTGCCTCCAAAACCAGCACCTTGTTCGATGGGTCTGCGCTCAAGCGGTTGGCGAGCGCACAGCCTGCCGATCCACCACCGATGATCACGAAGTCGTAGGTCTCGCTCACGCACACACCACTTTCTCGAAGCCGTCCTGTCAGTACCGTCGATGATTGTGGCAGACGCAGCCTCAAGGGCAGCCGTCCGCATCACTTGGAATCTCAGTAGCGGCATCGGCCGCACGAGCACGGAGCCGGAACTACGGTGAGGCCATGAGCGGCACCTTCCACCTCAACCTCACCCAAGACATGCTGCAGGGCGCAACCCTGGCCATCGTTCCCGGTGATCCAAAGCGACCAGAACTCATTGCCGAGCAGCTCGACAACCCTGTCCATCTGGCCAGCAACCGCGAGTTCACGAGCTGGCTGGGTTGGATCGATGGGGTGCCAATTGTCGTCTGCTCAACGGGGATCGGTGGCCCATCAACCTCGATTGCGGTCGAGGAACTGGCCCAGGTCGGTGTGCGCACCTTCCTTCGAGTCGGGACAACCGGGGCCATCCAGCCCAACATCGGCGTGACCGACGTGATCGTCACACAGGCCGCCGTCCGCCTCGATGGTGCGAGCCACCACTTTGCTCCCGCCGAATATCCAGCGGCGTCGAGCTTCGATTGCACGAGGGCGCTCGTCGACGCAGCAACAGCATCCGGGATCCCATCACATGTCGGGATCACCGCGTCGTCTGACACCTTCTACCCCGGCCAGGAGCGATACGACACGGTGTCTGGCCGCGTTCTCCCCCGTTGGCGGGGCAGTGCTGAGGAATGGCAGGCACTCGGTGTCCTCAACTACGAGATGGAATCGGCAACGCTGTTCACGATGTGCTCCGCCAATGGGTGGCGGGCCGGTTGCGTGGCTGGTGTTCTCGTCAACCGCCATCAACAAGAAACGCCGAGCGAAGAGACCATCGAGACCGCAGAGCGCAACGCGGTCGACGTCGTGATCGCCGCATCCCGAATTCTCACTCGATCGTGACGGTGCACCACGCGCTTCTGGCAACGGTCAAGAGCGTGGTACCACGAACCCCGGTCGAGGAAGGCCACGTCGAGCAAACACTCGCCTTGTCGGAGACCACCGATCCGTTCTCGAGAGCGGCGCCGAGCACGAAACGGCACCTGTTCGATGGCTCTCCTTCGAAGACGAAGCAGCGCTGACGACCGAGGCCAACGTGCGCGAGATGATCCGCCGGGTCGAGGCGCTCATCGACGAGGCCTGAGTTCAGACTCGTTCCATCGCGTGATGCGGTTCCGGCGGCAGACCCACCTGGATGGCGTCCCCGGTTCGGATCGTGCCACCACGGACCACGACGCTCATCGCCCCTCCGAGCCTGACCGTTGCGCCGTCGACCCTCCGAACCAATTCGGACAACAGGCCGGATTGGAAGCCGTTGATCTGGCGGCAGGGATTGCGTAGGCCCGTCATCGCAAGAAGGACATCAGGCCCGACCGCCAGAGTCGCGCCGACCGGCAAGCCGAGAAGATCGAGCCCAACGGTCGTGATGTTCTCGCCCAGATTTCCTGGCTCGATGCGATAACCCTGTTGTGCAACATCGTCGAAGAGCTCGCTGTGCATCAGGTGCACCTGCCGGAGGTTGGGTTGTGTTGGGTCTGCAGCGACCCGCGATCGGTGTTTGACCTGCGCTCCGGCGTGAGCATCGCCGACAACGCCGACTCCGGCAGCGAGCTCGATCGACTCCACTGGCTGCTTGCTGAAATCGTGCGAAGACGATCGGTGAACGGCAACGACGGAAGCGACCATCTGATGATTCTGCCTGCTCAGAACGGTGCCGGCTCGGGGGCTCCCGCTGATGCCTCATCTGGCGACCAGAACGCGACATCACCAACGGCCACCCTGGCGGCGTCGACGCTCCCGACACCATTCTCACCAATGGCGTGAACCCAGATACCCGTGTCGCCATCGATCGACCCGGCGAAGGCGAAGGCCGAACTGTCGGGGGCCCACGATGTGTGGCTCACTGCGTATTGAGTGAAGAACGGGAGGTACGAACTGATCACCAGCTCACTCGGCCGATACGCCGGCGTCGAGCTGATCTCACCGCCAATTTCTCGGTCCCACACGTGAAGTTTCGCCAAGTTCGCGGCGTCGGCCCGGTCGAGGCCCGTCCACACCAGGCGGTTGCCGTTTGGCGACCATTCCCAGGAAACCACGGACTCGGTCGTCACGGTTTCTACGAAGCCGGTGTCGAGGTCGACAACCTTCAGACCGCCATCCACGCCGTCGACTGCCGGTTCCAGGTAGGCCGCGCTGGCACCCATTGGATCGACCGTGAAGGCGCTGGTGCCCGCCGCAGTGGGGAACGACTCGCCGAGCGACCCTCTCAGATCGAAGATCCGCAAGCCCTCGGGATCGGCGAACAGGAACCGGTCTTCGTCGATCCACTGAGGAACCGAGAAGGAACCCAGCGGTTCAGGAAGATCGATCACCTCGTCGATGCTCACAACGGCCAAACGCTCGTCGCCAACATGGGAGACCCAGAAATCTCGCTCTGGAGCCCACGAGAAGAAGTGCGGAGCGCCGCGGTCAAAAACCACCGGGGCATCGCCGGGCCTCACGACGCCGGCCTCGATGCCGGCACTGCCGACATCGTTTCGCAGGTAGGCGATGGACTGATCGCTGCCGTTCCACTGCAGATAGAACGCCGGCGGGCCGTCCAAACTGGAGGAGAGAGAACCACCTGAGGCCGGGTCGAAGACGGTGATCGCCGATTCGTTCGGGGTCACCTCGCTCCACGCCAACAACGCTCCCTCGTTCGACCACGTGGGCTGCGTGGCGATGACTCCGTCGCCGCCACCCACCAGCACGCCGTTCGACCCATCAGGATTGACGACAGCGACGAACGATCCTGAACCAATAGCGAGGCGCCCCGGCAGTTGAGCAAGTGCCTCGGCGTCGGCCTCGTCGAGAGGTGGCAGCGTGGGCGCCGGGGGGCGGGGCCGAGTGGTCGGTGGCGTGGATTCCGACTGGCCGGCCGTCGTCGTGGTGGTGTCGTCCTCACGCTGTTGGGCCTCGGTCAGCGGCAGCGAACAGGCAGCGGCCGCTGCGACGAGCGAAACCAAGACAACAAGCAGACGGCGCACAAGGAAACCGTAGAGCCGCCAGGTGCCGAAGCGAGGGTCAGGCTCCGAACACACCTTCCTTCGATGAGTTCTCGCACCGGACCGTCTTCAGCTGCTACCAAGTCAGCCGTGACCGACGTGCGAGGCATCAACAGCGAACCAGTGACCGCCTGGATGGAGGCGAACATCGAAGGAGCCACCGGCCCGTTCGACTTCGAGTTCATCACCGGAGGGCACTCCAACCTCACGTATCGGGTTACCGGGGCGGAGGGCTCCACGTATGTCCTGCGCCGCCCGCCACTCGGCGCAGTCATCGCCACCGCTCACGACATGGAGAGGGAACACAAGATCATCAGCGGCGTCGGCCAGACCGCCGTGCCCGTGCCAGACGCCCTCGGTTTGTGCAGCGACGATGCGGTCAACGGCGCACCCTTCTACATCATGAGCTACGTCGACGGCGAGGTACTGCACAGCTCAGAAGTTGCGGAAGATGTCACCACCACCGATGTTCGGGGCACGATCAGCGAGTCGGTCGTTGACGTCCTCGCTGCTCTTCACCTCGCCGATCCCGATGCCATCGGTCTCGGCGACCTTGGCCGCAAGGAGGCGTATCTCGATCGGCAGCTCAAAAGGTGGGCCGGCCAATGGGAGAAGACCAAGACCCGCGAGCTTCCTTCGATGGAACGAGCCAACGAACTCCTCGTCGCGGCGAAACCGCAGCAGCGATACACCGGCGTTGTCCATGGCGACTACCGCCTCGGCAACATGCTCGTGGATCCGTCGACCGGATCGGTCGACGCAGTTCTGGACTGGGAGCTCTGCACTCTCGGCGACGTGCTGGCCGACGTTGGCTATCTCCTCAACAACTGGGTGCAGCCCGGCGAAGAGTCGCTGCGGGGCGCAACCGCGTTCCCGACAATGGTCGGCGGCTTCTCCACCAGAGAAGAACTCGTTGCCCGCTATATCGAAAAGACAGGATTCGAGGTCGGTGACGTCAACTACTACCGAGCCTTCCAGAATTGGCGTCTCGCCGCGATCGTCGAAGGCGTGCTCGCTCGCTATCTGCAAGGTGTCATGGGCGACGACCCGGTCGACACCGACGCCTACCGAGAACAGGTCGGGGCCCTCGCCAACGAAGCGCTCGTACTTCTCGGGGAGGCCTGAACCACATGACCCGCCAGCTCTACCTCGAAGACCAGACGCTCCAGACCTTTGATGCCGTCGTCACCGCTATCGATCCCGAAACGGGCAAGGTGCTCCTCGACCAGACCGCTTTCTACGCGACAGGCGGCGGTCAGCCACACGACATCGGGAGCATCACATCGGGCAGCACGACCTGGGCCGTGACCGACGTGCGCAAGACCGGCGTCGACATCTGGCACACCCTCGCCGTGACAGACGGGGATGAGGGATCGCTCTGCTCCGTCGGAAATTCGATCCGCGGCGTGGTCGATTGGGAGCGTCGTTTCAAGCTGATGCGCACCCACAGCGCCATGCACGTCCTGGGTGGCGTGATCTGGAACGAGTACCGATCGTGGGCGACCGGCAACAACATGGAACCCCTGAAGGCTCGAATCGACTACGAGTTCGATCCGCTCCCCGAGGGCTTCGCCGAACGTGTGCAAGAGCTCGTCAACGCCGAGATCGCGGCCGACCGACCGATCCTCGTCAGTTTCCTACCGCGGGATGCCGCGGTCGAAGATGACGACCTCATCCGCACGAAGGTGAATCTCATCCCCGAGTCGGTGTCACAGATCAGGGTCGTCGACATCGTTGGCCTCGACAAGCAGGCGGACGGTGGCACACACGTTCCGTCCACCGGCGCCATCGGGACGTTCACGATCACCAAGACTGAATCGAAAGGGAAAGGCAACAAGCGCATCCGATTCGAACTCGGAGACTGAGCCAGAAGAGGACGGGCTCGCCGGGGCGTCTCTCTTCCGCTACATGCCAGTCAGCGACGGCCGGTAACGTCTCACGTCATGCGCATTCTCCTCACGAACGACGACGGCATCGACTCGGTCGGTCTTCATGTGCTCGCAACAGCCATGAAGCCCCTCGGCGACATCGTGATCGTCGCCCCCGACAGCGAGTACAGCGGTGCGGGAGCTGCGATCGGCGCCATCTGGGACATGCGTCCAGAGTGCGAGCGCCGTAATCTGGAAGGATTCGACGAGGCATGGGCGGTGTCCGGTCCACCAGCCCTGTGTGTCATGTTCGCGAGGATGGGTGCGTTCGGACCGGCCCCCGACCTGATCGTGAGCGGTATCAACCCTGGCGCCAACGTCGGGCGATCCGTGTACCACTCCGGCACCATCGGCGCGACGCTGACCGGCCGCAACGGTGGAATCAGCGGTGTCGCTGTCAGCCAATCCGTCCGTGATTTCGGGGTTGAGGGTCAGGCCTGGGAGGAGTCGATCAAGGGACTGCATTGGGAAACCGCAGCCGCTGTCGCTGCGGCCGCCGTCGAGGGAATGATCGCCGCCCCGCCCGCAGAACCGTCGGTGCTCAACATCAACGTGCCAGACGTTCCCCTGGCCGAACTCGGCAGCTGGGAGTGGACCACAGTCGGCGAGGTTCCGCCACGGGCGCTGTCGGAGGCCACGCTTTCGCCGAAGACCGGGCACACCGACCGCTTCCACGTCGACATGAGCTATGGCGATGCCACCGATCAGCCAGAGGGCACCGACACCGCAGCGATGCAGGACGGGCACGTGTCTCTCACATGGCTCAGCAGACTCTCGGCCCTCGAGCAGTCCACACCGGCGGTCGACAAAGCCGTCGATGCTCTCATGGGCCTCAACTGACGTAGCTCGGTGCCGCCCTCGGCTGACTGCGCTAGGTTCTCCCCAGGTCTTACCGCATCGTGGGAGAGAGGTCGGCTCGTCCGGCCCACCGAAGGAGCAACCGCCCCGGAAACTCTCAGGTACCCGTACCGCGATGAGTTGACCGCTCTGGAGAGAGTCGACCATCGAGGCCGGCCACCGAAGGGGAACGAGATCAACCGATCTCCAAACTCTCAGGTCCACAGACAGAGGGGGCACCCGACAACTTCGAGGTGCTCACATGTCTGAACCACTCTCCGAACTGAGACGTACTGCTCTGTTCGACCTTCACAACGAGGCAGGCGGCCGGATGGTCGACTTCGCAGGCTGGGAGCTTCCCATCCAGTACGAGGGTGTGATCGCCGAACATCAGTGGACTCGATCATCGGCGTCGCTGTTCGATGTCAGCCACATGGGTGTGGTGGAGATCCACGGCGACGACCCAGGTCTCAGCCTCGAGCGCCTCACTCCCGCCGGCGTCTCGACGCTCGCCGCAGGTCGCCAGCGCTACGGCCTCCTCACCAACGACAGTGGCGGGATCATCGACGACTTCATGGTTGCCAATGCAGGCACCCACCTCACGATGGTGGTGAACGCCTCGCGTGCGGCCGTCGACATTCCCCATCTGGTCGCCGGGCTCCCCGACTGCGATGTCCGTTTCAAACTGGATGCATCCCTGCTGGCCTTGCAGGGCCCGGCCGCGATCGCCGTGATCGAACGACTGGCGCCGGCTTTGGCCGACACGGTCTTCCTCGATGTCGCCCGAGCCGAGATCGGTGGTGTCGAGGTTTCGGCGTCCCGCTCCGGCTACACGGGTGAAGATGGATTCGAGCTGATGGTTGCCGGCGATGACGCGGCCACGACACTCGCCAGTTTGCTTCTCGAGCAGCCAGAAGTGCAGTTTGCCGGGCTCGGAGCGCGAGACACGCTTCGCCTCGAGGCCGGCCTCCATCTCTACGGCAACGACCTCGATGAGACGATCAGCCCGGTTGAGGCCGACCTCGTGTGGACCATGCCGAAACGCCGACGCGAGTCCGGCGACTTCCCGGGAGGCGACAGGATCCAGCGCGAACTCGCCGAAGGTCCATCACGGCGGCGGGTCGGGCTCCAGCCACAAGGCAAGCGTCCCGTCCGGGATCACGCCGCTCTCACCAGCAACGGCGTCACCGTAGGAAGCGTCACCTCCGGCGGCTTCGGCCCGACGGTGGAGCGCCCCATTGCCATGGCCCTCGTCTCACCAGAGTTCGCGCCCATCGGCAGCGAACTCCTCGCCGATGTTCGAGGAACCCAGGTTCTTTGCACCGTCTCCGAACTCCCCTTCGCACCTCACCGCTACGTCAGGAGCTGACATGACCATCCCCACCGATGTCTTCGCCGATCGCCACATCTCACTCACCGCCGACGAGCGCGCGAAAATGCTTGCCGGGCTCGGGTACGAGTCGGCAACGGCTCTCCTCGAGGCCGCCGTTCCTGCCGGCATCCAGATGACGGACCCGCTGCAGCTTCCGGCCGCTCGCACCGAGACCCAGGCCCTGGCCGAGTTGCGAACCATGGCCGAGCGGAACCAGGTCGCAACCTCACTGATCGGCATGGGCTGGAACGACTGCATCACGCCGCCGGTGATCCGACGCAACATGATCGAAAATCCTGCGTGGTACACCGCATACACGCCGTATCAGCCCGAGATCAGCCAGGGCCGGCTCGAAATGTTGCTGGTGTTCCAGACCATGATCGCCGACCTCACTGGCTGCGATCTCGCAAACGCGTCGATGCTCGACGAGGCCACGGCAGCAGCGGAAGCGATGACGTTGCTTCGCCGAGCCGGCAAGAGCAAGAGCGACGGCTTCTTCGTCGATGCCGACTGCCACCCACAGACCATCGCGGTGGTGCGAACTCGCGCCGAACCGCTCGGCATCGAGGTCACCGTGGGTGATCCGACGACCGACCTCGAAGCCACCGGCGTCTTCGGCGCACTGTTCGCCCAGCCAGGCTCCAGCGGCCGCCTCCTCGACGTCGAACCACTGGTTTCCAGCCTTCACGACGCCGGCGCACTCGCGGCCGTCACCACCGACCTCCTTGCATGCACGCTGATCGCTTCGCCCGGCGAGCTCGGTGCCGATGTCGTTGTCGGGTCGGCCCAACGATTCGGCGTGCCCTTGGGCTTCGGTGGCCCTCACGCCGGCTTCATCGCTACCCGGGACAAGATGGCCCGCTCGCTGCCGGGGCGCCTGGTCGGAGTCTCCATCGACAGTTCGGGCGACCCTGCGTATCGCCTCGCCCTTCAGACCCGCGAACAGCACATCCGTCGCGAGAAGGCGACATCGAACATCTGCACGGCTCAGGCGTTGCT
>CAZYLX010000009.1:0-17813 GCA_964648595.1 uncultured Acidimicrobiaceae bacterium | reverse complement strand
TCACTGTCACCTTTCCCGCCTCGCCCTCAGGGACCGGTTGGGTCGGGATCCAGCTCGGTTCCTGGGCGTGCGGTGTGAAGGGTTTCCAAACGAGCTGCCGGGCTGCTTGGTTGTCTGCCGCTCGGTATCCGTGCTTCTTGAACCACGAGGCCCGCATCCACACCGGAATCCGCAGGCCCCAGGCCGCCATGCCGGTGGCCCCGAGGTCTCTTGCGTCGGCCTCGGCGGCTTCGAGCAACGCTGAACCGATGCCTCGACGCTGGACGTCCCCGACCCCTTTGTCGTACCCGTGCACCCAGATACACAGGATCATGTAGAGACCAATGCCTTCCGCCGGCGCCTCCTCGATTGGCAGGTACTGAATCATTCCGACCGCTTGATCCTTGTCGTCGATCGCGACCTTGACTCGCAGGCCGTGCTGCTTTGCGTCGGCAAACCAGTCACGTTTGAGGTCGCCAGCCTCGACCATTTCCGGTGACCATTCTTCGAGGCATACGAAGTATGACTGTTGGTGACGTTCCGGCAGGTCGATGATCGTCACCATCGAGCACCACCGAATGCGTCCAGTCTGACGAGCGGGCGCGAGCTTCCAGGCATGGTTCGATCATCGCTTTCGACCAGCCTTGCCGTCAGAGGACGAAGTCACTGTCTGCGCCGCGGCAGGGACTTCAGGACAGAACGATGGCGCCCTTCTCCTCCTCGTAGCGAGCAGTTGCCTCCTCGACCGCCACCATCTGCTTGTCCGCCAATTCTGGCCTCACCGCACGCGCACGCTCGGCAGCATCGACCAAGCCGCCGCCGCCGCTCTGGAACCGCGGCATGACGTGGCGAGCGAGGAGCTCGTAGCTCTTCTTGGTCGCTTCGGTATTGGCCCAATTGTGGGCCAGCGTCAGATACGCACCGAAGCCACCGTTCGACTGTTCGATCAGGCTCTCGATCTGGGCGACCGCTTGTTCGGGGGTGCCGATCACGCCGAGGCCGCCGTTGACGAATTCGATCATCTCGTCAATGTCGCCGCCCTCGACCGCCATCTGCGGGAATGCGGCAACGTTCTGGAAGTAGCGGAACCATTGAGTGATCCCGTACCGCACCTCTTCCTTCGCCTGCTCCTCCGTCTCGGCGAGGTGCATGAGGCCGACGAGGCGCCATTTGGCCCGATCGGCAACGGTGCCGTACTTCGCAGCGGTCTCTTCCTGGACCGACCAGTGGTGAGCCAACACGTCCATGCCGATGGCGACGGTGGCTCCGAGAGACAAGACACCGTGGCCGTAACGGCCAGCGAGCTTTGCTCCTGATGGAGAGGCGACAGCAGCAATCGCCATGTCGAACAACGGCTCGGAATACGGCCGCAAATGGAGGCGAGCATCCTGCAAGGTGAGGCGGTCGTTCTTGTAGCTGATTGGTTCTTCGGAAGTGAGGAGATGCATCACGACCTCGAGGTACTCCTCGAGCAACGGACGCATCTGTGTCGGCTCGAGGCCGAGCATTGCTGCGTCGGTCGGCAGCGCTCCAGGGCCGACGCCGAACATGACTCGGCCTCGCGTGAGGTGGTCGAGGAGCACCATCCGCTCAGCTACCCAAAGCGGGTTGTGGTAGGGCAGCGACACGACGCCAGTGCCGAGCTTGATGTTCTTGGTTCGCTCTGCTGCCGCCATGATGAAGATCTCGGGAGAAGCAATGATCTCGCTGCCGGCCGAGTGATGTTCGCCGATCCACGCCTCGTCGAACCCGAGTCGATCCATGTGTTGGAGGAGCTCGAGGTCACCTTCGAGCGCAAGCGTTGGATTGTGGTCTGGTGAGTGAAATGGCGCCATGAAGGTGCCGAATCGGAGTCGCATGTCAGGGTCCCTCTGAGTCTCTGCGTTGATGGATGTGTCCCTGGTCACACTATGAACGTTGTTGCGGGCTGTCACGTCGGCCGAGTCGAACGTCCCGACGGTGGCGCCGTTCGCTTGGCTGTGCGAACATATGTTCGATGACCGTGAGTGGTGTTCGATCGATCTTGCATGCCGATCTCGATGCGTTCTACGCATCGGTCGAGCAGCGCGACGACCCGTCGCTGCGCAACC
The DNA here is from genome assembly GCA_964648595.1 of uncultured Acidimicrobiaceae bacterium. Classification (GTDB taxonomy): domain Bacteria; phylum Actinomycetota; class Acidimicrobiia; order Acidimicrobiales; family SZUA-35; genus SZUA-35. The sequence continues at coordinate 15,744 of CAZYLX010000009.1, read as the reverse complement.
GGCCGATGCTCGTCGGGGGCGGTGTCGTACTCTCGGCCAGCTACGAGGCGCGGGCCATGGGTGTGAGGACGGCGATGAGTGGGGGAGAGGCCCGTCGGCGCTGCCCGAACGTCATCGAGGTGCCGCCTCGAATGTCGGCATACGTCGAGGCCAGCACGGCCGTTTTCGAGATCTTTCGGGACACCACGCCCGAAGTCGAAGGTCTGTCGATTGATGAGGCATTCCTCGACGTGACCGGGCTCCGTCGATTGCGTGGCGGCCCGGTCGAGATCGCACGGCGGCTTCGAGCTCGCGTGCTCCGTGAAGTGGGGATCCCGATCAGCGTCGGAATCGCCTCGACCAAGTTCTTGGCAAAGGTGGCGAGCGGCGTGTCGAAGCCGGACGGTCTCCTCGTGGTTCCGGTCGGTGGCGAGCTCGAGTTCCTTCACCCGTTGCCGGTCGAGAAACTGTGGGGTGTTGGGGCGGTCACGGCGCGCAAGTTGAACGAGCAAGGTCTGTTCACGGTGGCCGAGGTGGCACACCTCGACGAGGAGTTGCTGGTGACCATGCTCGGCCGGGGCTCCGGCCACCATCTTCACGCCTTGGCCAACAATCGTGACCCTCGGCGCGTTGACACCGGCCGGCGGCGTCGATCGATCGGCTCGCAGCGGTCGTTTCCTCGGCGGCCGCTGGTCCGCAGTGATTGCGAGGCCATCCTCCTCGAGGTGGTCGATGGTGTGTGTCACCGCCTTCGCAACGCAGACCGGGTCGCTCGAACGGTGGTGCTACGGTTTCGATTCGGCGACTTCCAGCAGGCCACCCGATCCCACACCATGGTGCAGGCAACCTCTGCGACCGAGCCGATTCTGTTTGCCGCTCGGCAGCTTCTCGACGCCGTCTGGCCCGAGGCCGAGCGGCGCGGTCTCACCAAGATCGGGATCTCGGTGACGGGCCTCACCGACGACAGCGTCATCCAGCTGGCGTTCGACTTCGACGATCGCCGGCCGATCGAACTCGACGCCGCCGTGGATCAGATCCGAGATCGTTTCGGCAAGCGGTCGATCGGCCGCACCGCGCTGGTCGGCCGCAGAGATCGCAGCGTCCCGCTCCTGCCCGATTGACCCCCCGCTTCTGTGTCACTCCGCCCGCACTTTTGCCGGGTGCACTGGCACGGAACGGGGTCAGGGTGCTCGTTTGGTGGTGAGTTGGCCGGCGGCGATGACGCCAAGGCCGAAGAGCAGCACGGGCCAGAAGCCAACGAGGCTGGCCAACGTGCGGCCGTCGCGCATCTCGACCGTCGCTTCCAAGACGGCCCGCTCGCCGATGTCGGTCCGCTGGAGGACGTCACCGTTGGCGTCGATCACCGCCGACATACCGGTCGGGCCGGCCATCAGCAACCACCGGTCGTTCTCGATCGCTCGTAGCTGATTCGATGCCACTTGCTGGGTGTGGACCTGGGTCAGCCAATAGGACGAGCCGTTGGTCGGATTGACCAGGAGTTGGGCGCCGTTCTCGACCGCATCTCGCGAGCGGCGTTCGAAGTAGGCCTCCCATGAGATGGCGACGCCGATGGTTCCCACCGGGGTGTTCAGGACCGCTGGACCGGTGCCCGGAATGACGTCGCGGCTCGGTATCTCGCTGCTGAAGACCTCGATCAGGCTCCGCAACGGCACGTACTCGCCGAAGGGAACGATCCGAACCTTGTCGTATCGGTCGATCTCTTCGCCCTCGGGGCTGATGGCGGTCTGATAGTTGACCGTGGCGGTGCCGTTGTTGACGGGATAGAACCAGCCGGGGAGCAGCGTGGCGTTCTGTTCGACGGCAACGAGCGACACGCGATCGTCAGCGTCATCGATGTCGAGATAGCGGCCCGGGTTGACGACGTTCTCAGGCCACAGAATCAGATCGACCGACCCGTCGATCTGGCGAGTGGCTTCGATATGGCGGGCCAGCACGACGGGCTGTTGATCCGATGAGGCGCGGGTTCGTGTTGGGCCACCACCCTGGACGACGGCGACGTCGAGCTGGTCGACAACGTCGGATCTCGGGTGAACCCAGGCCGCGACGAGAGCGAGGAGCACGAGGCCCGCCGCCACTCCGGGCGCCCTCGTTTCCCGGTCGACCAGGGCCGCAGCGAGGGCCTGCCCGATCACGATCACCAGCATGATGACGAACAACGGACCGAGCAGACGTGCGGTCTGCCCGATCGGCGAGTCGACCTGGCCGAGCGCCACATTGGCAAGCGGGACTCCGCCGAATGGCCAGTACCACCGAGCCAATTCGGCGACTGCGAAGGCGCCAGGGAAGACCCATCGCCGCCGAGCATCGGGTGGCGTCAGCGCTGCGGCCAGCCCGTAGTAGGCGGAATACAAAACGACAGCAATGACGTAGCCGGGTGGTGTGAGGTCGATCATCCAGAGCATCGCCGGCGCCAGCCACCAGACTCCCGTCAGCCACATCCGTTTGAACCGTTGCTTTGCTGTCGTGCCGACGAGGAGTCGATCGAGAATGGCGAAGCCGATGAACGCGAGCGGCCACCACCCCCAAGGCGGTACCGAGCCGGCAATGCAGATGCCGGCGAACCCACATCTCAACCACACCGGCGCATTGGGCAATGAACGCTTCACGCAGCGACCAGCGCGCTGGCCAAAGAGCGGCCACCTTCGATGCACGCCGGAATGCCGATGCCCCGATACGCAGCGCCGATGACGTGGACAGTTGGGGCGTCTGCGGCGAGAGCGTCGACGATCGCATCGACTCGGTCGGTGTGGCCCGGTGTGTATTGCGGGAAGGCGTCCATCCAGCGATGCACCCGGCTCGCTGTCGGCTCGGCACTGATGTCGATGAGTTCACCGAGTTCACCGAGAAGGTGGCTGACGAGGCCGTCGTCGTCGAAATCGAGGGCCCGAGTGTCGCCGAAACGTCCGGACGTGAGGCGAATGAGCACATGGCCCGGGCGGGCGTAGTGAGCCCACTTCGTGCTGAACCAGGTCGAAGCGGTCATCACCCCGCCGTCGACGCGTGGGAACAAGATGCCCGATGCGTCGAGGATCGGATCGACTGCATCCATCGGCAACTCGACCGTCACCTGCGCCACCGATGCGTACTCGATCGACCTGAGGAGCCGGGACGCAGCGGATGATGCGGTGGCAGTGAGGCGAGCGGCAACGTTTGCCGGGGCACCGATGATCACCTGGTCGGCGGGAGCACCATCGACGATGGCGTCGGCCAGATCCGAGATGGGTGTTTCGAGGTGGAGGCTCGAGGCTGGTAGCCGTCCGACGAGTTCGGTGATGATCCGATCGAGGCCGCCGGGCAGGCTGAGGAACACGGGTTCGTTCGTGCCGGCCGAGCCAAGGGTGGCCCCGACTGCGGGGCGAGTCGCCTTCAACCCCTCGATGATCGAACGGTGGCTTTGCGCAGCGTTCCACAGCTGGGGTGCTCCGGAACGGAGGCTGAGACGGTCGATGTCCGAGGCGTTGATCCCACCGATGAGCGGGTCGATCAACCGCTCGGTGACCTCGTCACCGAGCCGAGCTCGGCAGTACGCGCCGACGCTGAGCTCGACACCCGCGTGGTCGTAGAGGTTGGTGACCGGAAGGCTGAGATCTTTGGCGGCCCGGGCCACGCCGTCGACGGAAACGGCGCCCGAAGCTCTCAGGGCGTCGAGGTCGGTTGGGACGCCCAGGACGGTCCCGGCCGGGATCGGACACAGTTGTCCGTCGCGGTGAAAGTAGGCGGGAACCGGTGACACGGGGGCAACGAGTTCGTCACTCAAGCCCAGTTCGTCGCAGAGCTGCTTTCCTTGGGGCACCCGGGCGAGAAAGGTGTCCGGCCCGGAATCGACGATGCGATCGCCGACCGGTGACGACCAGATCTTGCCGCCGAAACGATCGGTGGCTTCGTAGACGGCGATGTCCCAGCCGGCCCGATGAAGGTCGTAAGCGGCACAGAGAGAGGAGATGCCGCCTCCGATGATGGCTGCGCTCGGCATGTCAGACGCCTCCGTCGGTCCGGCCTTCGGCGTGGACCAGCTCGACGACTCGAAGGAGTTGATCGGGATCGACTTGGGGAAGCACGCCGTGGCCGAGGTTGAAAATGTGGCCGGGATGGCCACCGTTGTCGTCGAGCACTCGGCGGACCTCGGTTTGCAGGACATCCCATGGAGCCAGCAGTAGGGCGGGATCGAGGTTGCCCTGGAGTGCCACCTTCCCGTCGGTGCGCTTGCGGGCATCGGACAGGCGCGTGCGCCAGTCGATGCCGACGACGTCGGCCCCTGCGCCGGCGATCTGGTCGAGGAGCTCGCCCGTCGTGATCCCGAAATGGATCTTCGGGACGCCGAGATCATTCATGGCCGACAGAATCTTGGTGGAATGGGGCAGGACGTAGTCGCGATAGTGCTCGGGGCGCAGGGCCCCAGCCCATGAATCGAACAGTTGGACCGCCGAGGCGCCGTTTTCGACCTGGTTGGTGAGGGTTCCGATGGCGAGGTCGGCGAGGCGGTCACACAGGCGATGCCAGAGATCAGGATCGCCCATCATGAGGGCCTTGACCTTTGCGTAGTCGCGAGAAGGCTTGCCCTCGATCATGTAGGACGCCAGCGTGAACGGGCCCCCAGCGAAGCCGATCAGCGGAATCGTGAGTTCCTCGGCCAGCCGCTGAACCGTCTCGGCTTGGAACCAGAGATCACCGTCTTCGAGGGGACGGACGCGATCGAGATCGGCGGCGGAGGCAAAGGGCTGCTCACAGGTGGGGCCGACGCCGGGTGTGATGTCGATCCCGAAACCAACGGCGAAGACGGGGGTGACGATGTCCGAGAACAAGATGGCGGCGTCGACTCCGTACCGTCTGACGGGTTGCAGCGTGATCTCCGCAGCGCGGTCTGGGTCCTGGATCGCGTGCAGAATTGTTCCTTCCCCCCGGATCGCCTTGTACTCCGGTAGCGATCGACCGGCCTGGCGCATGAACCACACAGGAACGCGGTTGTGTGCTTCTTGACGACAGGCCTTGATGAAGTCGGATTGAGTGTGGTCAGGGCGGTTCGGCACGGTCGACAACGGTATCCCTCCCCGGTTCTTGCCGGGCCCCGCCCACTCGCCATCCTGTCCCCGCTCTGATGCTGGAATCGCGCGGTGGTGCGCGTTTCTGGCACTCGCCTCGAGTGGAGCTGTTTGGCTGATGCTGAAATCGCGCGGTTGTGCGCGGTTTTGGCACTGGCCTCGAGTGGGTTCGGGAGCGCTGGCGCTCAGCCCTTTGGCGGGATCAGCGACTCCTCGAAGGCCACCGTTGCGAGCATTCCCGACGCAAGACCAGCTTCTGCCTCGATGGCTTCTCGGTGGGCGGGATCGAAATGGCGAATCACCCTGTGTGTGACGCCTTGGGGTGTCTTGAGTGAGCGATGAGCAGTCGGCGGGGGTTGCATCGGTTACCGTCCCGAAGGTGTTGAGCGCCGAGACCGACCCCGAGGGTGAATTCGGGGGCCACGACGTCACGCCGCCTGAAAGTACGGCCGAGGCCGGCGATACAGCGAAGTCGACGCCCAGCGCAGTGCGGGGCGTCATTGAGTGGGTGGCGGTCCTGGTCGGCGCTGTCGTTGTTGCCCTTGTCGTTCGGACGTTCCTCCTCCAGGCCTTTTCGATTCCCTCTTCGTCGATGGAGAGCACGTTGGAGATAAGCGACCGCGTCCTCGTGAACAAGCTCAGCTATCGGTTCGGAGACGTCGAGCGAGGTGACATTGTCGTGTTCCTCCGGCCCGATTCGCTGCCCTCGCCCTACGACGATTTGATCAAGCGAGTGGTCGGGCTGCCCGGTGATGTAGTGGAGGGACACGACAACCAGGTGTTCATCAATGGCGCGGCGCTCGAAGAGCCCTACCTCGATGCCGATGTCGTTATCCGAGACTTCTCACCCGTCGAGGTCCCGGCCGACCACGTGTTCGTCATGGGCGACAACCGCAGCAACAGCGCTGACAGCCGAGTCTTCGGCCCGATCGAGATCGAGCGCATTGAGGGTGAGGCGTTCTTGCGCTACTGGCCGCTTCCTCGCATCGGGTCTCCCTGAGCGAACCAGCAGTCAACATTGCGGCGTCGATTCCGGAGCTGGGGCGTTCCCATTAACTGCCACTAGCATCGACAGCCACCATTTATGGCACTTGGGGGTGCATGATCGATTCGGGCTCGACCAGTTCGCATCCAGAATTGGCCGAAGAACAGGCTCATCTCGACCGGGCTTTCGCGCGTCTCGACACTGCTCGCGGCGAGGCGATTGCGCTAAAGAAAATGGTCGAGGTGGGCCAAGGCGGAACCAACCAGGCCCGCTGGGAACGCGAAGTCATCAACGAACAGATCGCAAACCGGCTCACCGATCTCAACATCGGTGAGCGCTCGCTGTGCTTCGGACGAATCGACCAAGCAGAGGACGCCGGAGCCGGGAGCTATCACATCGGCCGCGTCGCCATCGCCGCCGAGGACCACGAACCGCTGATCGTCGACTGGCGAGCGCCGGTTGCCGAGGCGTTCTACCGAGCGACCGGTCGCGACGCCCAGGGTCTCGTTCGTCGTCGCTATTTCATTTCTCGTGGCCGCGAACTTCTCGGGCTCGAAGACGAGTTCTTCGGCGACGCCGCGGGATCACAGCGGGCAACGGTCAACGGCCGCGAGCTTCGTGGCCAGGGAGCGCTGGTCGCTGCCTTGGAGACCAGTCGCACCGGTCGGTTGTCCGACATCGTCGGCACGATTCAAGCCGAGCAGGACGAGATCATTCGAGCCCCCATGCAGGGTGTGCTCGTTGTGCAGGGCGGGCCAGGCACGGGAAAGACCGTGGTGGCGCTCCACCGCGCTGCCTACTTGTTGTACAGCCACCGATTCCCGCTCGAGGGTCAGGGTGTACTCGTCGTCGGCCCGAACCGATTGTTCCTGGGCTACATCGAGCAGGTCTTGCCATCCCTCGGAGAAGCAGGCGTGGAACTGTCGGTCCTTCCCGATCTTGTGCCGGGCATCCGCACGCAAGGCCGCGATGAGCCAGAGACGGGCCGGATCAAGGGTGATCTCAAGATGGTGAAGGTCGTGCGACGCGCCGTTCGTGACCGTCAGCGGGCCATCCGTAGCGACGTGATCATCGGGTACGGCGCTCGGTATCTGCGATTGCGAGCCCAGGAATCGGAAAAGATCGTCAGTCAAGCTCGACGTCGTTTCCGTTCGCACAACGCCGGCCGCAAGTTCGTGGTCAACGCCGTATTCGAAGCGCTTGCCGCATCCCATCCCGACGGCGCTGAGGTGTCCGAGGTTCGCGAGGAGTTGGGTGGCAACAGCGACGTTCGGGCTGCGATCAATTGGATGTGGCCGGTTCTTTCGCCAGCCATGCTGATCCATGATCTCTACGGATCGCCCGCTCTCATCGAGTCTGCCGGCCCATCCCTCACAGTCGCTGAACGCAAGGCCCTCAACCGTCCTTGGCACCCGGATCATGAGGCGACGAAGGTCTTGTGGACCGTCGACGACGTTCCCGTGCTTGATGAGGCGTTCGAACACCTTGGACCCCGCCCGAGAAAACACGACCTCGATGAGATCCGAACCTACGGGCACATCGTTGTCGACGAAGCGCAGGATCTCTCGCCGATGCAGCTTCGAATGCTGACTCGTCGGTCCTTGAATGGTTCGATGACCGTGGTCGGCGACATCGCACAGAGCACCGGTGCGTGGGCCCACGATCACTGGGACGAGATTCTCGACCACTTGCCGGATCGTCGTGAGCCGCAGCATCGGGAGCTCACCGTCGGCTATCGCATTCCCGGCCCGACCATGGATCTCGCAGCCAAGGTGTTGCAGGTGGCCGCGCCGCAGCTCGAACCTCCAACCGCGGTGAGGTCCGATGGCGATGTTCCCGAGATCGTCGAGGTTGCCCCTCCTGCTTCGCTGCTCCAGGCCGTGATCGAGCGTGCTGGCAAAGAGCTGGCTGGTCTCGACCACGGCAACGTTGCGGTTGTCTGCGCCACCTCCGCCTATGACGAGATTGTCGAGGCATTCGAGGAGGCAGGGGTCCAGATCGGTCGGGCCCGTCGAGATGGCTTCACATCGGCGATCACCGTCGTGCCCGTCGCCCTGGTCAAGGGCCTCGAAGTCGATGCCACCGTTGTTGTCGAGCCGGCCCGCATCCTGCTGGAGGAGTTGCAGGGCGCTCGCTCGTTGTACGTCGCTGTCACCCGGTCGACGAAGCGGCTCACGATGCTCCACTCCGAACCGCTGCCTGAATTCCTCCGTTAGCGATCCAAGTCGAGCACAGCGGCGTCGGTACGCAATGCTGAGAGATGGTCAGCCAGTTCGCCGACCGGAACCGGACGGCACAGGTAGTAGCCCTGGGCGAGCGTTGCCCCGATCATCTCCAGCTCGGCGAACTGTGCGGCGGTCTCCACGCCTTCGATGACCACGCTGTTGCCGACGACCGAAGCAAGCTCATGGATGCTTCGTACGAGTGCAGTCTGTCGCGGGTCGGTTCCGAGCTTCGCGATCAGGGTGAGATCGAGCTTCACTGCGTCGATCGGCAACTTCAGCAGTTGATCGAGAGATGAGTAGCCGGTTCCGAAGTCATCGATCGCGAAGCGAACGCCGAGTGCCTGCAGCGTCCGGAACTGGCCGAGGTCGCTCTCGTCACCGATGAGCTCATGTGATTCTGTGAGCTCCAGTACGAGCTGCCCGGGTCTGATGGCGAACTCGGTGATGGTGTCCGCGACGGACTGAACCAGTCGTCCTCTGGCGAACTCGACAGGCGAGACGTTGACTGCGACGCTGCTGTTCCGGAGGATCGGGTCATCCGACCAGGTTTGGAGCATCTCGCCCGCAGTCCGGAGCATGTGGCGTGTGAGATCGCTGATGAGGCCTATGTCCTCAGCCAGCGGGATGAAGACGCTCGGTGGAACCATTGCTCCTCCCGGCAGTCGCCATCGGGCCAGCAATTCGACGGCCCGGACGTTTCCGGTGACCTGACGGCGCCCTGTCTTCTTTGCCCGGTACATCGCATGGTCGGCGTCCAACAGGATTGCTCCGGAGTCGCCTCTGAGGGTGCAAGCGTTGCGATGCCCACGCTGGCCGAAAGGTAGATGTCGTCTCCATTCGTCCCCGCCATCGGTAGTTCGAGCTCGTCGATGATGCGGTTCGCCAGTCTTGCTGAGGTCGTCTTGTCATGAGCGGCGTTGGGGGCGACAACGAACTCGCCGCCGGCGTGTCCGAATCGGTCGTTCACCTCTTTGAAGTGGTCGAGGTCGATGAACATGAGGCTGATCGGATGGTCAGGCTCGTCCGCTCGCTCGGCGAGGTGTTGCATCACTCCCGATCGATTCAGCAGGCCGGTGAGCGGGTCGTGTGTGGCCGCCCAGAGATTCTCCTCGGCAACTCGATTCGACCGGATACGAAGCACGATGAGCTCGACCCAGAGCTTGTCGTTCTCGGACAGGCTGCGGAGAGCGATGCCGGCAAAGACAGCAACGCTGAGCGCCATGATCGGTTGGTCGGCAACCAGTAGGGCTGATGAAGCCCCGACACACATCGGGACGAGCGTCATCTTGCTGAGCGAGTTGACACCGGACAACCCGGACAGCACAACGGCGCTCACGGCGAAGACCATCGCCAGCGTTATCCACCGGAACTGTGTGTTGTCGCGAGTGAGGTCGAGGTCGAGCCACATCAAGCTTCCGTACCCGATGCCGGTGAGAATCTGTAGCCACTTGAGGGCCGACGGTAGACCTTCGTCATTCCTCGCGGCGACAAGTGGTGGTACGACCAGGGCGGTGCCCATCAGCACCATGACGGTGAGCATACAGATCGCCCACCAGGCGAGCCCTTGGGGTGGCTGGCCGTTCGCAGAAGTAATCGTGCCGTAGAGGCGCCACGGCGAAGAAGGTGCCAACAGAACCGCCCCAGCGGTTGGCAAAGAAGAACCGAAAACGTTCGTCCCTGATTGCCTGGACCATCTCAGGGTCGTCGATGGTGAGGTTTTGAGTCACCAGGGAAGGCTCGGCCCTGTTTTCGACGCTGTGAGCGGCTGTGTCCCGTACCGAATGGTCAGCCGACCGTGAGCTGGAACTCTCCTGCCTCGCCGCCGCCCGAGATCGACGACAATTCATCGTCGGCGAAGAACCAACTGACGATGCCATCGGTCGAGTAGCCGAGCACGAGCTCGTCGTCGGCCAGGCTGGCCACGAAGCTGCTGGCGGCCTCGTCGGCGCAAGCCCATCCCGAAGTGCTCGGATCGGCCAACTTGAACGTGCTCTTCGAACGCTCGACGACCGCGAAGTCGATGGGGTCACAGCCGGTGACTCGCACCGTCACCGGCCCGTCAGTTGTGACATCGATCTCGATGCCGGGATCGATCACCGGAGTCGACAATGAGGGGCTGGTCAGCTCTGTCGCAACGTAGGTGTCGGCCTGGATCTCGTCGGATCCACGTCCGAAGGTCCACCACAGTGATGCCGACACGAATGCCAGGGTGACGACAGCCATGGTCACCAGCGATGACGGGGGAATCTTCCCGTCTTCGGGGATGCCAGGCACTCGCTTACGGATGTAGCGCAGCAGACGTTCTGCCCAAGCAACATCCTTCGACAGAATCGTGAGGCCGCCGGCGATGATGAGCCAACCCGGCCCTGGCAGCGGCAGCGCCACGATGCCGACGATCACCACGATGGAGCCGAGGGTCATACGCCCGGCCCGTACGAGGGCATGGGCCTTCGCTTCCTCGACGGTCTCCTCTCGTTCACCGGTCTCGAACTCGGCTTCGATGGCAGCTTCTTCGACCCGCTCCACGAAGTCGTGGAGGTGATCCAAGATGCCTTCGTGCTCGCCGGATTCTGGGTTGGGAGGGGAGGGCATGAGGATGTCAGCGTCCGGAGGCCGGGATCAGTTCCCAGCCAGTTCGGCGACAACAGGGGCGAACTGCTCCATCTCGTCTGGGCCGACCCCGATGTAGCTGAAGCCGTACGTTTCGCGGCGGGCGTTGAGATCGTCGATCATCGACGTTGGGTCGCCGACCAGCGCCAATGGCGACTGCAGGGCGTCGTCGGCCGACATGCCCATCCCCGGCGCCAGCATCTCGGCAGTCCCGGTGCGGTCGTCGGTGAACATCACAACGAAGACGCGGACGTTGAGTTCGATGTCGTCGAAACGGTTGCCGGCACCTTCTTTCACCCACGAGAGCTTTTCGGCGTACTTGGCGGCGGTCGCGTCGCTGGCGGTGTTGGCATCGATCACCCCGGCGTGGAGGTTCGGGTTCACGCCGACGATGTCAGCGTGCTTGCCCGCGAGTCGGAGGAATCGTGGGCCTCCACCGCCCATCAAGAAGGGGGGATACGGCTTCTGCAGTGGTTTCGGGTGGAGGTCGAGGTCCGCGATCGTGTAGTGCTCGCCATCGAAGGAGAACGGTCCTTCGCCGAACAGGCCCTTCAGAATCTGCACCGATTCGATCATCCGGTCGATGCGGACACCGGGCCGGTCATAGGTCATGCCGGCTGCGTCATAGTCGGACTTCATCCAGCCGGCCCCAATGCCCAATTCGAGACGGCCGTCCGAGAGGAGATCGAGCGTCGCCATTTCGTTGGCGAACACCACTGGGTGGCGGTAGTCGTTGCACCACACGAGCGCGCCGACACGGAGTGTTTCGGTCGCGTCAGCTGCGGCTTGAAGGGCCAGAGCCGGGGCGAGTTGGCCGTCGAAATGGTCGGGGAGCGTGAGAGTCACGTAGCCGAGGTCCTCGGCCTTCCTCGCCAGTTCGATCCATTCCGTTCGGGAGGTTGCGGTCTTTGCTTGAACGCCGAATCGGAAGGGCTTGGTCATGGTGGTCGAGCCTAATCCGACGCCACCGCAGTCCTTACGAGTAGCTGACGACCTCGAACTCGACGTTGTCGTGATCGCGGAAGTAGAAGCGGCGGCCGGGCTCATAGTAGGCGTGATTTGTCGGTTCGAACCCGGCCCTGATCACACGCTGCTCGAGGGCGTCGAGATCGTCGACCACCAAGGCGATGTGGTTGAGCCCAGCCACTTGCCCGTAGGACTCGATCTCCATCGAGGCGGCGGCCGGCATCGTGTAGAGCGCCAGGTAGTCGCTGTCGGTTCCGACATGAATCGTGTGGCCGTCGTTGATCGAATCTCCCTTCCAGCGCACGTGCCAGTCGAAGAGATCGACCAGCATCGCTGCTGTGCGCTCGGGGTCACTGACGGTCAGGTTGATGTGTTCGAGGATGCCGGTGGTCGGTGTCGCGTTCGTTCGTGTCATACGAATAGGTATACATTCTCAAGTTATGTTGAGATCAAGAGATTTTTCGTGACCTCCGAACAGAAGGCGGCTCGGGGGCTGGAGTTGCTCACCATCGGCGCTGTCGCCGAGCGAACGGGTCTTGCCGTGAGCGCCGTCCGTTTCTATGCCGACCAAGGTCTGATCAACGCCGGACGGGCCCCATCAGGGCATCGGCGTTTCCCCCGTTCGGTGATCCGCAGGATCTCGTTCATCAGGATCTGCCAACGCCTCGGCTACACGCTCGACGAGATCACGGCGCAGCTCGAGCGTTTGCCTGACGGGCGAACTCCCAACGAATCGGACTGGGCTGAGCTGGCGTCATCGTTCAGTTTCGACATCGATCGACGCATCGTCGAACTCACGCAGCTCCGCGACACCTTGTCGGCGTGCATCGGTTGCGGCTGTCTGTCGCTCAACCGATGCGCCATCTGGAACCCAGACGATGGTGCTGCCGAGCTGGGCGACGGGCCCCGCTACCTCCTTGGCAACTCCGCCGCCGACGTCATCGACTGAGCGGCGAACTCGGGGTACGCCGAAGGCGTACACGGGGTCGATGTTGTGAGCGTCAGCGAGCAACTCGGGGTACACCGAAGGCGTACACGGGAACGCTGTCAGTGGCCACGGGTACGGTGGATGAGTGGCTGGCAAGACGCCGAAAGGAAGTAGGGGGACCGACGAGCGGAGGATGCATCCGGTGCTCGAGGAATTCAGCGCGCCTGCTGCCGAGTGGTTCCGCACCACGTTTCCTGAGCCGACGCCGCCCCAGACCAAGGGGTGGCCCTGCATCGCCGCCGGGGACCACACGCTCATCCTTGCTCCGACCGGCTCGGGCAAGACCCTGTCGGCCTTCTTCTGGGGCCTCAACGAGCTCACGAGCAGACCGCCGCCTGAAGACAAGAACCGTCGCACCCGGATTCTGTACATCTCACCGTTGCGAGCGCTTGCCGTCGACGTCGAGAAGAATCTGCGGGGTCCGTTGCAGGGCATCCGCCTCGCCGCCGAGCGGATGGGCTCGACGTTCTACGAGCCGCAGGTGGCCCTTCGCACCGGCGACACGAGCCAGCAAGGACGACGTCAACTGGCAAAGGATCCCCCGGATCTGCTGATCACCACTCCGGAGTCGCTCTACCTGATGCTCACCTCGAAGGTGCGGGAGACACTGGCCGGCGTCGAAACCGTGATCATCGACGAGATCCACGCGCTGGCCGCCACGAAGCGGGGAGCCCACATGGCGCTGACCTTGGAGCGACTCGAACGGGTGACCGAGAAGCCACCGCAACGGATCGGACTCTCCGCGACCCAGCGCCCACTCGAAGAGATCGCCCGCTTCCTTGGCGGCTACGACGCCGACAGGGCAGCCCGACCCGTGACCATCGTCGATGCTGGCGTGCGAAAGCCTCTCGATGTCGAGGTGATCGTGCCGGTTGACGACATGGGCCGGCTCGGAGAGATCGTGACAGACGAGCCGATGTCTGGTCCCGCCGCTGCTGCAGGCCCGGTGCGGCGCAGCATCTGGCCGTCGATGCATCCGAGGCTGCTCGACCTCATCAAGGAACACAGAAGCACGATCGTGTTCGTGAACGCTCGACGTCTTGCCGAGCGGCTGGCCACCAGGCTGAACGAGTTGGCGGTGGAAGGAGAGAACCGTTCGGCCGAGGCCGAGGGTCGCCCGCCCCTGCCGGGCACCGAACTGGTGAAGGCTCATCACGGTTCGCTCAGCCGAGAGCAGCGCTTGCTGATCGAGGATGAGCTCAAGCGGGGCACATTGAAGGGTCTCGTTGCGACGTCGTCGTTGGAGCTCGGTATCGATATGGGAGCTGTTGATCTTGTCGTCCAGGTGGAATCGCCTGGCTCCGTGAGTCGGGGGCTCCAACGGGTGGGTCGAGCCGGGCACCAGGTGGGTGCTCCCAGCGTCGGCAAGTTCTTCCCGAAGCACCGATCCGATCTCGTCGAGGCAGCAGTCGTTGTCGATCGAATGCGAAAGGGGCTCATCGAGTCGACCCGCTATCCCAGGAACCCGCTGGATGTGCTGGCTCAGCAGATCGTCGCCGCCTGTGCACTCGACGATTGGGAGCTCGACGACCTCTTGTCGATGATGCGGGGTGCTGCGAACTTCGCCGAGCTTTCTGACGAAGCCTTCGGCAATGTGCTCGATCTTCTTGCCGGCCGGTATCCGTCCGATGAGTTCAGCGAGCTTCGGCCGCGCCTCAACTGGGACCGCGTCGAGGGGGTTGTGCGGGGACGGGCCGGGGCCCAACGCCTGGCTGTCACGAGCGGAGGAACGATCCCCGACCGCGGGCTGTACGGAGTGTTCCTGCCAGACGGCACTCGTGTTGGCGAGCTCGACGAGGAGATGGTCTACGAGAGCAGGACCGGCGAGACGTTCTTGCTCGGAGCAAGCACATGGCGGATCGAGGACATCACACATGAGCGTGTCGTGGTCACGCCCGCTCCAGGTCAGCCCGGCAAGATGCCGTTCTGGCACGGCGATGGCCCGGGTCGTCCGCTCGAGCTGGGCCGGGCCATGGGAACCTTCATGCGCGAGACGTCGGCCTTACCGGTGGCTGAGGCAATCGCGAAGCTGAGGGATGAGAGCGGGCTCGATGCACTCGCTGCGCAGAATCTCGTGCAGTACCTGGAGCAGCAGCGGGAGGCCACCGGGGTCGTGCCGAGCGATCGCACCATCGTGGTGGAGCGTTTCCGCGATGAGATCGGCGACTGGAGGGTCTGCGTGCTCAGTCCGTTTGGCGCGCAGGTGCACGCTCCATGGGGCATGGCGCTTCAGCATCGGCTCGCAGAAGAGCTCGGCTGGGACGTCGAGTTGATGTGGAGCGACGACGGCATCGTGATCCGGCTTCCGGAGGCAGTGGACCACCTTCCCGTCGACGAGTTGCTGGTCGACCCCGATGACCTCGACGAGTTGTTGGTGGCCCAGCTTCCGAACTCCGCCATGTTCGCTTCGCGGTTCCGGGAGTGTGCTGCTCGAGCGCTCCTGCTTCCCAGGCTTCGTCCCGATCGGCGGACACCATTGTGGCAACAACGACAGAAGGCTGCCGATCTCCTCGGTGTCGCGTCCAAGTATCCAAGCTTCCCGATCCTGCTGGAGACCACTCGCGAGTGTCTCAACGATGTCTTCGATGTCCCGGCGCTGCGTCAGGTGCTGACCGAGCTGCGGAGCCGCAAGATCAAGGTGGTGTCGGTCGACACAGACACTGCATCGCCGATGGCGTCGTCACTGTTGTTCGGCTGGATCGCTCAGTACATGTATGCCGGGGATGCACCGCTGGCCGAGCGGAGGGCGGCCGCCTTGTCGCTCGATCGGGAGCTTCTGCGAGATCTGCTTGGGGCCGAGGAACTACGCGAGTTGCTCGATGCTGAGGTGTTGGCGTCGATCGAAGGCGAGCTGCAACGGATCGATCCGAAGTGGAAGGCCCGCTCCGTCGATCATGTCGAAGACCTCCTGCGTTGGCTCGGCCCGCTCAC